>JBEIQV010000150.1:0-8071 GCA_040376335.1 Verrucomicrobiia bacterium
AAAGTCGGAACCAGCAGCGCAATCGGCGTGAACAGCAGGAAAGCGATCCACCAATACCGGCGTGTCTTTTCCTCGCAGATACTCGCGACGTTTTCGGTGATCCAAGCGAAGGAGCGGTCGTGATTGACCAGCGGAATCTTTTTCAGTTCCGGCGGGCAGTGCAGGACCACTTCGCATTCGTCGCCCTTTGATGTGTGTGCGATGTCAGCCATTAGGCGTGCCCTCCTTCTTTATGAGCACCTGCCCAGTCTTTGGGAACGTCAGGCATTTTGTGATTTGGGTTCATCACGCGGGCGAGGTAGCTCACGCGCGGCTTGATGCCGATGTAGTCAAAGAGACGGTAGTCGCGTGGATGCGCGACGTTACCTTCGGTGCCACGGATTTTTGACATGCGGCTATTCTTGTCGTTGAGATTGCCGAAGACGATGGCGTCGGTCGGGCAGACCTGCTGGCAGGCGACCTGGAAGCTGTCGGTCGGCACCTGAACTTTGTCGGTGTCCTTGGCGCGCACCTTGGATGCGATTTTCGCTTCCTGGACGCGCTGCACGCAGAATGTGCATTTTTCCATGACGCCGCGCATACGAACGGTGACGTTCGGGTTTTTCGACATCTTCAACGTGTCGGCCATGCCTTTTTCGTTGATGATATTCGGGACGAAATATTTGTCCTTCTGGCGCTCATTGAAGTCGAAGAAGTTGAAGCGACGCACCTTGAACGGGCAGTTGTTCGCGCAGTAACGCGTGCCGATGCAGCGGTTGTAGGCCATCACATTGAGGCCGTCATCGCTGTGGACGGTCGCATTCACGGGGCAGACCGTTTCGCACGGGGCGTTTTCGCAATGCTGGCAGGGCATCGGCTGGTTCACCATGCGCGGCTCGTCAATGCTCACATCCTTGTCTCGCGAGTTCATCGTGCTGACAAAATAGCGATCCATGCGAATCCAGTGGAGTTCGCGGCCTTCGAGCACCTGCTCTTTGCCGACGACAGGAATGTTGTTTTCGCTCTGGCAAGCGATCATGCACGCGGAGCAGCCGAGGCATGTCGAAAGATCAATCGCCATCGCCCACTGATGATTCTTGTCGTTCAGTTCGGGATGTGAATAGGCGCTGCGCGGGACGGGATATTTGTTGCGGTCAAACTCCTCGGCGTGCGCGTCCATCGCATGGCGCTCATGCAGCCAATGCTCGTCGCGGGCGAAATCTTTCTGCTCTGCGTATTTTTCGGAGGTCGCCTCACGAATCACATCCGCGCCGCGTCCTTCGAGTGCGCCGTGCTCCTGCGTGATTGCGAGTTGATAGGCAGTATTCGCCAGCTTCTTCACCTCCGCTCCACCGGCGATGTAGTGAGCCTCGCTCGTGCGCAGTGGATAGGCATTAAAGCCGACCTGACTCTTCTTCGCGAAAAGTCCGCCGTGCGACATGTAGTTACCCTCGCGTCCACCCACGCGACCTTCGTGCGTGTGACCGTATCCGAGCGCGATGGTGATGCTGTCGTCCGCGTGTCCCGGTGCTATATAGACGGGAATTTCGAGGCGCGCCTTGTTCAGTTCGATGGCTATCCAAGTGCCGTTGTCGAAGTCAAAGTGACCATTCCCCAGCTTGGCTTCCATGCCGAGCTTCTTGGCGGTCGCCGGGCTGATGAGCGCTGCATTGTCCCACGTGACTTTCGTAATCGGATCAGGCAGCTCTTGCAGCCATGCGTTGTTCGAGTAGCGGCCGTCGTCCACTTTTGCGCATGGCGCAAAAACCACCTCGTAGCCGTCGGCAGGAACTTTGTAGCTGGCCACCAAATCCGCCGCATTCGTCGCATTGAAGCTGAGTGTCTCAGCCTGCGCTGCGCTGGCGGAGAGGAACCCGTCGTGGAGGAATTTCGCCCACGACTCCGTGTCAATTCCCTTGGCGACTTCTTTGAAAGTATCCTGCACGAGTTCGAGACCGTCGCTCTTCTTGCCCGTGGCGATGAAATTGAGGAGCTGGATTTCCGACCAACCGCCAAAGAGCGGAAGAATCATAGGCTGCTGCGAAACGTAGCTACCATCGCTCGCGCGACCATCGCCCCATGCTTCGAGATAGTGAGCGGCAGGAACGTGCCACTTCACGAAATGACGCGCGCCCTTTTCGTCGAGCGAATAGGTCGTTTCGTCTTCGTAGAAACCGTGACGCACGACTTCGATCCCTTTGATCAAGTCGCCAAAATTCAAATCCGCTGGTGCGTTGTAAACTGGATTGCCGCCGAGGATGAACAGCGTCTTCACCGCTTTCTCGCCGATGGCTTTCGCCAATTCTCCGATGCTGGCTGATTTGCCATGCATACTCTTCCGTCCGACAACGGTCTCACCGAGATTGCCGAGCGCTGCGTTGATCGCATGGCTGAGCGCCTGCACTTGCGCGGGCTGACGATAGCCGACGAGCACGACCGACTTGGCCTTGTTCGCCATCAAATCTTCAGCGGTCTCCGAGATCCACTTCTCCTGAGTGCCGGTGAATGCAGACGTCTTCGGGAACTTCGCAACAAGCGACTTCAGCCCTTCGTCATTGGTCTTGCCCGCGATGATTTCAGCGAGTTGACGCGTTACATTGGCCACCATCTTCGCTTGCACGCGCAAGCGATGGTCGGCCATGCCACCGGTGGTCGTGTAGCGATTCTCCACGACGTAAAGGCGGTTCATCTTCTGCTCCGGTGAGCGGCGCTTTGAAAATGCACGAATACCTTCGATGCGACCTTCGTCGAAGCCGAGGAAATCGCTGTCGAGCGCGAGAATCACGTCCGCCTTGTCGAGTTGCAGCACAGCGCGCATTCCTTCGCCAAAGCTGGCCTCGCTCGCCTTGCGCGCCTCGCCACCGCCCAGTGGCTCGTAGGTCGCCCAAATTGCCTTCGGCAATTTTTCCGAAACAACACCCTTCAACCGCCCGAATGTCGGCGACATGAAATGCTCCGAGAGAAACGCGATTCCTGCACCGTCGCCAGCCTTCGCGATCACTTCACCGAGCCACTTCGTGAAATCTTCCTCCTTTGCCTCGACGCCATCCTGCTGGAAGCGACGCGAGCGATCCGGGTCATACAAATCAAGCAGCGATGCCTGGCTCTGAATATCCGTCGCTCCCTTGCTCGCTGCGTGATTCGGATTTCCCTCTACCTTCGTCGGACGACCATCATGCGTCACCGCGACCAGCGGATGCGCCCCACGGCGATGCGGACGCGACGTTGCATAGAAAACCGGCTTGCCGGGAACGCTCCACTCCACGCCCTTCGTGAAAGGCACCAGCGTCTTCTCCTCGCGGCGGCATGCACTCAGCGAAAGACCCGCCAGCGCCGAACTCGCAGCCATGTATTTCAAAAAGCTCCTGCGACCCACCTCGGGGTTCAATTCAGACGCGCCGGTCTGAAACTCCTTGTCCTTCCAGTTCTGGAAGTCCGGCGTCTCCGCCAACTGACCAAGGCTACGCCAATACTTCGGGCCATCGCCCTTCTCCTGCGGATGTTGGAAAACGTGTTTGCTCATCGGTGACAACCAGCGCAATTGCTGACCGGCGGATTAATTCCCCGCTGGTCTTTCAGTTTTTGGCCGAGGTTCAACTGGGCCTGTTCGATTGATTCCTTGCCCTGCGGCTTCGCGTGCCAGCCGAGGTCCGTCACTTTATCCAAAGGACGCAGCGCAGTCTCCGGCGCACGGTGACATTCGAGGCACCAGCCCATTGAGAGCGATTTCTCGTGCGCCACCACATCCATTTGATCCACGCGACCATGGCAACTCACGCACGACACGCCGCGGTTGATGTGCACCGAGTGGTTGAAATAAGCATGATCCGGCGTCTTGTGAATCTGCACCCACTCCACCGGCTTGCCAGTCGCCCAAGCCTCACGCAGCGGCGCGAGCTTCGGATTATCCTTCTGCACCTGCGAGTGGCAGTTCATGCAAACTTGCGCAGTCGGGATATTTGAGTGCGCCGCATTTTCTGCAAAGCTATGGCAATAGCGGCAGTCCAGACCGAGCTGCCCGGCGTGGACCTTGTGGGAAAATGGAATCGGCTGCGCGGGCTGATAGCCGATCTTCGTGTATTCCGGCCTCCAATAATACCAGATTGCCGCAGGCGCCGCCATGCCGAGCAAGGCAAGCACTAGTATGATTTTCAGTGGGACGAAGTTCGCCCCGCGCGGAAATATCTGCGGCATATCGTCAGGTCAGAAAATGGAAAAGGGCTATGTTCAAAGCGGTTTTACACGCAATTTTGGTAAGGAGATTTGCGATTTACCAAAAAACTTTCCTACCATGCAAGGACTTTGTGAAAATTTTCACAAGGCCGTGTAAAAATACATCTCGGCAGTAATTTTTGGATCAAAATTTGGAGAATCCGGCGAGTTGGACTCGCTAAGATTTTTCTGCTCGTCGCTGCCGTCGTAATGCAGGCGCTGGAATTGCCCCTATTACGGCTAGGGTTGCATTCCTGCGCTGCCATTCTCCTGAGGCGGCATCTGCACGGCTGGCACGAGAGCCGGTGCCAACGTAGCATCCGCCCTTGGCCTCTCTGTTTCCGGCACATTTGGTGGCTCTTTTTGAACGATAGCTTTCCTGCGAACATACACCTTCTTTGCTGGAGAAGCAATTTTGGTCGTCCGCTTTTTCGCCAGGGCCGCAGCCTTCTGGCGCCTCTGGGCGTTGCGGAGTGCCTTTTTTGCCTGCGAGGTCGCTTTGTCTGCTTTCTTCGCAGTCTTTTTCGCCTCCTTTGCCGCCTTTTTAGCTTGTTTGAGTTTACCCTTGGCGAGCTTCCATTGGCGTTTAGCCACCTTCGCATCTGCCTCCATTTTTTTCACGGCTGCTGTGGCTGCTTGAACCGTAGGCATTATTTGTGACGCGGCTTTCTTCTTTGTTGTTTTCATACGTTCTGAAGTTTTGGGGAACATAAGGATGATGGGTCCGAATTTTTAAACGAACAAGTGGAAAACTCCTACGCCAATACGCTATCTGCTTTTCAGGAATAACGCAGCCGCAAATCTTCGCTACTTCTTTACTGGTGCCGGAACCATGGGTCGGAACGCGGCTACGGTTTTCACCCACTCGTCCGCCATCAGTTGATGACCGGAATATGTCGGATGAATGCCGTCCCACATCCAGTGCTCTGCGCGAATCGTCTTGCACGCAGCATCGAAGGCGGGCTGAAAGCGCACGAGGGCGGCGTGGTATTTTTGCGCGAGCTTCGCGACGATTTGTTGCTTTTGTTTCAGGCCCGCGAGCCATGCTTCGTAGTTTTGCTTTTTGCCGCCGGTCGGCAGCGTGAATGGCTCGCAAAGCACGAGGCGGATGTTGGGATTCGCGGCGACGGTGTCGGCGAGGAGTTTATCGTAGTTTTGCTCGTATTGGTCAGGCGGGACGTTTGCGCTGTGGTCGTTCACGCCGATAAGAATGCTGAGCACATCGGGCTTCAGCGCGAGCGTGTCCTGCTGCCAGCGAATCTGCAAATCCGACACTTTATTGCCGCTGATGCCACGGTTGAGAAAAGTCAGATTCCTGTCCGCGTAGAGCGTGCCGTATTTCGCGGCGATGATGAACTGGTAGCCGTGACCGAGGATGTGGTTGGGGTCTTCGTTACGCCCGCGATTGCCGTCGGTGATCGAGTCGCCTTGGAAAAGGATGCGTGTGTCTTTTTGAAAAATCGCGATGACAGGATCAGCGGCAAAAGCGGTGGAGAACAGTGCGGTGAAAACGGCGAGGATGGAGAGGCGCATCCGCTTCTTGTCGGATGTCGTGCGCGATTTTGCCAGCTTCATCACACTACTCCTGCGATAGCGGCTCAAAATAAATATTGGCCGCCGCGAGTGCAGCGAGGATGCGGGCATCGGACGTTTTTAAAGAGGCGGGCAGCGCGGTGGGATGCCCTGCGGAAAGTCCCCCACCCCATTTGGCGAGGTCGCTGTCGGGGGACTGAGACTTCCAGTCCCTGAATGCTTTATCCGCTTCATCGGCACGTCCGGATTGCTTGAGTGAGAAAGCGCGCACCAAGTCAGAGATTTCCTGCCCTTTCGTGTGAGCGGGGACGGAGATGATTTTTACCAGCATCTTTCGCGCGGCGTCGTTTGCTTTCAGTGCAAGCTGACACTGGCTGGCGATCCAGTCTTCGAGGCGTTCATCCAGTTCGGCGGCGTATGGTTTTCCAGCGCCGAGATTCTCCGGCCATTCGCGGGCTGCATCGGTGAGTTTCAATGCTTCGGCTGCTGCTCCGTCTTTCAGGTGCTGAATTGCGGACAGAAGATTTGCCTCTCGCAAAAGAGCCCGCGCCTCGGTGGTGCCCTCGGATGGCAACACCTGCAACGCAGTCAGCATCGCGGCTGTCTCCATGTATTTTCCAGTAAAAAGCAGCGCCTTTGCGCGCAGCAGAGTCAGTGTGTCGTTCGATGGAAAACGTGTCGCGTAATCCGTGGCAACGGCCAGCGCGGCGGCAGCGTCATCGTGTTTGAGATGGTGTCGGGCGAGCATCGCTCCGTATCGCCATTGCTTCGGATCGAGTTGTGCAGCGCGCTGAAGATCCTTCGCGGCGCTTCCCTCAATCAACTGCGCACGTGCAGCGTAAAAGGGTGCGAACGCGGGTTTGTCTCCGCAGGCTGACAGGCGTTCGCGCGCCTTCGTCAGATCACCGAGATGCCAATGAATGAGCGCGAGGAAATAGTTCGGCTGCCACGCATCACTCTGTTTCGCCGCCCACTCGAAGACGGCGATGGATTCCACGCGAAAAGGAAAGACTGACTCGGGTGAGATGTCTTTGGCGGCAGCGAGCGCACTCTTATCGCCAAGCAAATATGCAATCCAATAATGCATTTCTGCATTGATTGGCGCATGAACGAGCACATCGACCGCTTCTTCGCCGAGTCCGACGCCGTGATACCAGACTGCCAATTCCAGAAAGGTTTCATGCGGCAGTTCGTTGCGAATCTGCGAGGTGAAATCTTTCGCGCTTCCTTTTTTGCCCGCAGTTTTTTCGTAGCGAGCAAAGTGATTCAGCGGATCGATCTCCAGCAATGTCCGCAGCGTTGATTCCGCCCCAACCGTGTCTCCTTTGATGCGTAATGCGCAGGCTATGACTTGCAGCGCGTCGAGATTTCGGGCGTTGGCAATGACACCTTCCTTGGCGGCGGCGATGGCGCGGTCATACCGCTTCTCGCGGAAAAATTGTTTCGCGAGTTCCGTGTTTGCAGCGCTACGCCATCCGGGAGCGAGTGCGGCGATGCTGAAAGACTCTTTCGCATCAGCCGCGTGACCGAGCGCCACGCTCGCGCGACCGAATTGGTAATTCGCCGCCGGGTCGTAGGTATCAATGCTTAGCGCGTGTTTTGCGAAAGCAAGCGCGTAGGAAAAGTCTCCGCGACGATTCGCCAGGAAAGCCATCTCCACTAACGCAGGCACATAGTTCGCATCGAGTTTCAAACACGACTGGAAATGTGTCTCCGCCTGCGCATACTCCCGCTGCCGTGTGAACTCCTTGCCTTTGAGATAAAGTCCGTAAAGCGAGCCCCAGTCGAAATTCGCAGGCGAACTCATCGGGCGCGAAAGCACATCGTCGTCGCTCGCGACGTAGCGCAGTTTGTCGCCGCCCACGCACACGCGCAGCGCCTTCGCTGGCGTCGCGAGTGAAAAGCTCTCCTCCACCGTCTTCAGCGGTTTGAGATGCACTTCCCTCGTCGCCAGCAGATGGTCGCCATCGAAAATCTCGATCTTATCATTCAGCACCTGCGCCGGTGAAATACTCACCATGAGTTTCTCCCCGTCGCGCACCACATTCATCGCGCCCCACGGACTCGCGCTCACGAAACCCTTCGTCCCTTTCATCGGCATCCAGTGCTCCGTCCAAGTGTCCGTAGCGTAGGGCGAAAACTCCGTGTGCTTGAACGGCGACTGTGTGCTCCCCGGCGCCGCCTGATTAAATAGACGCCCTGACTGAATCTCCACGTATTGCCCGTCCGAGTCCGTCAGCAACTTCTCCCAAATCATCCCCTCCCGCGACAGCCCCCAAATCCAAATCTTCTTCCCCGCCTTGTCGCTATAGGGCGCGTAGTGCGCCACGCCAAAATCCTCATCGTG
>JBEIQV010000156.1:0-7797 GCA_040376335.1 Verrucomicrobiia bacterium
CACAAACGCAATCACAATCGCTCCCGCTTTCCTCGCCAGATGCGCAATGAGCGGAGCCGCCCCGCTCCCGGTTCCGCCGCCGAGTCCTACGCAAATAAAAACCAGCTGCGCGCCCGCGAGTGCCGTCGTGATTTCCTCCGCCGTCTCCTCCGCTGCTGCATAGCCCACCTCCGGATCGCCGCCCGTTCCGAGTCCACGCGTCATCTTTTGTCCGAGGTGCACCTTTTCACCCGCCACACTGCCGTTCAGCTTTTGCACATTGGTATTCATCGCCACCGCACACGCGGCGTCGAAGCCATCGAGCACCAGACGGTCGAGCACATTGCCTCCAGCTCCGCCAAGACCGATTACCTTGAGCGTGGGTGCGGATTGGGAACTGGAGCGTGTAAATTCAATCATGTGCGTGCGGGATCAAAACCAACGTTTAAACCAATCGAGCCATCCACCGCCCTCGTCACCCAAAGTTGCCTGTGCATATTTAACGAGCCCAACTGCCGTGGAGTATTGCGGGTTTTCGAAAGCACTCGCCACTCCCGAAACATTCTGGGCTCTGCATAGCTGCACGGGCATTTGGAAAACATCTTCAGCAAGATGCTTGATTCCCCGCAGTGCAGACGTGCCACCAGTCAGCACCACTCCGGCGCCGAGGTAGTCGAGATACGGCCCCTTGTTCAACTCACGCAACAGAAATTCAAACGTCTCCCGGATCCTCATGTGAATGATCGTATTCAACATCTCCCTCTCAATTTCCTTCCCCGCAAAACCGTGTTCATCGCGCAAGGTCACCGTCTCACCGGGTAGACTGTTTCCCAGCACACAACTCCCCTCTTTGATTTTCAACATCTCAGCCTTCCCCATCGGGATTCGCAACCCGAGCGACAAATCATTCGTAAGATGATCTCCACCGATGCCGATGCAACCGCTCTGCACAATCGCACCTTTCACATACATCGCATAGCCCATCGTCCCACCGCCAATGTCGAGCATCAGCGCCCCAATATTTTTCTGCCCCTGATCCAAAACCGCCTGCGCTGCTGCGTAGGGCGTGAAAACAATGTCCTCAATCTCGATGTCGAGATCGCACAAACACTGGATGCTGTTTTTGATCCGGTTCGCCACGCCATGCACGATGTGAAAATCTGCCTCCAGCTTGCGGCCAAACATCCCCACGGGATTCAACACCCCGTCCTGGCCATCCACGTAGAAATGCTGAAGCACCGTGTGAACGAACATATTGTGCGCAGGAATCGGTGCCGTTCTCGCCTCTTCCTGGACGCGTCCTACGTCGGCGGATTCAATTTTCTCCCGCTCATCCGGCAGAACAAATGAACCGCGATTATTGAAGCTCTGAATGTGCGCGCCGGTAATGCCGAGATAGACATTCTTGATCATCACATCGCTCTTATCCTCCGCATCAGCAATCGCCTCGCGCACACACTTTCCGCAATTATCAATATCCACGATCTCTCCCTTGCGCACGCCCACCGACGGAGCCTCCCCGACGCCGAGAATCTGCACGGAGCCATCGCGTTTCAATTCGCCAACGACGACGCACACCTTTGATGTGCCGATCTCCAATCCGACGACTATGTTCGATTTTCCCATTACACTTGGCCCGCCCGGAATTTCTTAAGAACACCATCGCCTTCGCGCTTCGGCGTGTCCTTGTTTTTGTCGTTTCTCTTGGTGCCAGCCGGTGTGGGTTTCGCCCCCTTCGCCGGATCGGCTCCAATCAATTTCGGCTTCGGGATCGGAGCTTCCATCACAGGCTCAGGCTCGGCATCGGGCGAAATCACGAATGTCACTGGAATGTTCCGCGCGAGCATCAAATTCGCCGTCTTCACCTCCTGCGTCATCAATGCCGCCTCACGTTGCACAGCCGTCAGCCGCTTGAGCTGCGACTCCACGTCATCCAGTCCGAATGTAAGCTGCGCGCGCTTTTGATCCGTCACCGTGATGCAGTAACCCTTCGATACGTCCATCGAGAGAATTTTAAAATCGCCCGACTCATTCGTGCGCCGCAGTAAATCCAGAGCAGTCTGTATCTCGGCTTTGGCGAGTGGTTTTCCAGGAACAATGTCGCCCATTTCCACGCCGCCAATCACCGGCAGCGGCTCATACTCCGGGAGTAAACGTTTCGGTTTGAAAACAAGCCCGCGCGCATCGAGCAGGTGTGACCGCTCGCTCTTCGCAGGATCATCCGAAACGTGCGCCGTCACCCACGCCACCGGCTTGCGCTCCGTGACTACGATTTCGATGCGGTTCGGCAAGTATCGGCGGATTTCGACATTCTCGACCTGCGGCATCGCCTTCAGCGCGTCGCGTCCCGAGTCCAGACGGTAGCCGAAAATATTCCGCCCTTCTTTGAATCCGGTTACCGCGATGGCCATGTCACGCGTCAGCGAACCGTCCGTCGAATAACGGACTTCCTTCAAAGAGTAATCCGGGTTTTCCCAAAATAATTTCCGATAGCCTTCATTGGCCCCGTAGCACAATCCCGCCAGCAGCGCTGCGAAGAATACCGCCTTCAATACACGGCGAACCGAACGCCCGGCGGCTTGAATACGAGGATTCGAGCCACGTTTCACCACACCTCTGATGATGTATTTTTTCCGATGCTCGCGAGCAGTCGTGAGTTTTTTATTTGTTGTGCGGCGCTTGGTCATGGGCTCTGAAAACGGGCGAGAGATAGCTCGATAATACGGCGGCACAGCTCGGCGTAGCTGATGCCCACAGCCGCAGCGGCCTCGGGCAGAAGCGACGACGGCGTCATGCCGGGAATCGTGTTCACTTCGAGCACAAACGGTTCACCCGCGTCGGTGAGCAGAATGTCCACTCGTGAATAAATTTCAAGATCGAGCGCGCGATGCGCAGAAATTCCTACGCGCTGCACAAGTGCAGTGATTTCCGGCGAAAGAGGAGCAGGGCAAAAATGATCCGCGCCCGCTGCATTTGGATTTAGAAAAGGATACTTGTTCTCGAAGTTGTAAAAATCCTTCTTCGCCACGATCTCGATCACCGGCAGAGCGAGATCACCCACCACGCCCACCGTCAACTCACGCCCCGCGATGAACTGCTCGACAAGCAACTCGCTCCCAAATTTCCACGCCTCCGCCAGCGACTTCTCAAGCTCCGCCTCATCCTTCACGATGTAAATCCCAACGCTGCTCCCTTCTTTTGGAGCCTTAATCACCAGTGGCAGTGCCAATGTTGGCCGTGCGCCATTGCGGATAATTTCGGACTTCGCCGTCGGCACCCCACGCTCAACAAGCCTCTGCTTTGTCGCGATCTTATCAATCGCCAGTTCGCTCCCTCGCGCACCTTCGCCGGTGTAAGGAACACCGCGCTCGTCGAGGATGCGCTGCAACTGCCCGTCCTCGCCAAACGTCCCGTGAATCACATTGAAGGCAATCTGTGTCCCTTCCGGCAGCGCGAAGTTTTCATCTACGACATCCACCGCAGTCACATCCACCCCCATTGAGCGCAGAGCGGAAACAACTCCCTCCCCGGACTTGAGCGAAACTTTCCGCTCAGACCCTGGTCCGCCCATGAGGACGGCGATTTTCATGTTGGTAAGGTCAAGTGACATCGAATTGGTTTTCATCAAAAGCTGATACGTCACACACGCTGGGTTCTTGCGAAAAAATCCCGCTCATTCGCCAAGCCCCCTTTCCTCTCCCACGATCTGCACCTCGGTGTGGAGTTCGATCCCGCGCTCACGCTTCGCCGTGTCAGTGATTTTCTCGATGAGCGCCAGCACGTCCGCCGCAGTTGCTCCACCATCGTTCACGATGAAATTGCCATGCACCTCGGAAACTTTCGCTCCGCCAATGCGCGCACCTTTCAGTCCCAATTCATCAATGAGTTTTCCGGCAGGAATCGGACCCGGATTTTTGAAAATGCAGCCTGCGCTCGATTCCTTCGGTTGCGACGTGCGGCGCTTTTGCATGGATTCATCCAGCTTCCGCGCGATCTCCTCCGGCGCATCCGGCTGGCCGCGGAAAGTCGCAGCAACAGCGAAGTTATGCGCAAGCGATGGCACGTCGCGATAGTGGACGACCATCTCGTGCGGCGTCCGCGTGTGAAACTCGCCGAACTTGTCCACATAGCGCACGCTCACGACTTGCCGGAACGTCTCCCCACCCATCGCCCCCGCGTTCATGCGCAGCGCACCGCCCACATTTCCGGGGATGCCCTCAAACCACTCGAACCCGCCGATGCGCGCATCACGCGCCGCGATGGCCAGCTCACGCTGCTTCACGCCGACACCTGCGGTGATCATCTCCCCCTGCACTTCGAGTTTTTTAAATTCACCACGTGTGAGATGCACGACCACGCCACGGATTCCGCCATCGCGAACGAGTAAGTTCGAGCCACGGCCCATCACGAACAGCGGCAACCCGCGCTCTGTGGTAAATTTCACCAACCGTGCAAATCCCTCTTCCGTCTCCGGCTCGGCCCAAAATTGAGCAGGGCCACCGACACGCATCGTCGTGTGTTTTGCGAGCGGCTCGTAGAGCTTGATCGCACCTGCACCCATCACATCGAGCAAGGCATCAAGCATCGCCACATCATCTTTCAACCGCGAAGCCTGCTCGTGGATATTTCCCGCACCGAGACTCAGCACGAGATCGCCCGGTTCCAACATCCGCCCAAGGTCATACTGTATCTGCTCGCGCTTCGGCTGGTAAGAAACGCCCTCCTGCCCGGTCTGCTTCGCGATGGCATCCACGATCGTCTGCCCGCTCACTCCCGGAATCGGCTGTTCGCTCGCAGGATAAACGTCGGCGAGGAAAAGCAAATCTGTCTCCTCGAAGGCGCGGCCAAATTCATCCTTGAGCGCCTGCGTGCGCGTGTAGCGATGCGGCTGGAACATGGTGAGCACGCGTTTGCGCCCCGTGCCGCGAGCACTCGCAAGCGTGGCGCGGATTTCCGTGGGATGATGCCCGTAGTCGTCCACGATCATGAACCGCTCGCTGCGATACTTGATTTCAAACCGCCGCCGCGCACCGCGGAATGTCTCCAGCGCCTCGGCGATCTTCGCGAACGGCACGCCGATTTCCGTTGCAAGCGCGATCACGCCCGTTGCGTTGCTCACGTTGTGCCGCCCCGGCACGTTCAGCGTCACCGCTCCGAGCGGTTCGCCGCCGCGCGACACGACGAAATGGGACTGAAAATCCTTCGTGTGCAGTGCGTCGAAGCGGTAAAAAGCTGCGCGCGACTCCCCATACGAAATCGCACCGTGGTGTTTGGTGCAAAGGCGCGAGGCGTTTGGGTCGTCGGCGCAAAAGAAAACCTTCCCGCTAGTCTGCGCGAGCAACTGCTCGAAAGCGTGCTCGATGGCCGCGAGATCGGCATAAAAATCCAAGTGCTCCTCTTCAATATTGAGGATAATCGCGTGCTCCGGGTGGTAATTTACGATGGTGCCGTCGCTCTCGTCCGCCTCTGCCACGAACCATTCACCCGATGCATCCCACTGCGCATTCACACCGAGGATCGGAATTTCAGCGCCCACATAATGCGAAGGCCTCACGCCGCCGCCGCGCAAAACATGAGCCGCCATTGCGCTCGTCGTCGTCTTTCCGTGCATCCCGCCAACAACGATTCCGCGTTTTTGACGCATGATCGCAGCGAGCGCATCAGCACGCCGCACCATCGGCACGCCTAGTTGCTTCGCTGTATCGTAGTCGGGATGCCCTGGTTTGATGGCCGAGGAAAAAATCACGAGTTCCGCATCACGCACCTTCTCAGAGTTTGCCGGCGAAGCGAAATCGAGCCCGAGCGTTTGCAGTCTCGACGTCTCTTCGGTCGTAGATTTGTCGCTCCCGCTCACCCGGTGCTTCAACGCGAGACACAACCCGGCAATGCCGCTCATGCCCGAGCCCGCCACGCCGATGAGGTGGATGCGCCTTGCGCCTTGCGTCAGAAATTTGGCCAGTTGAGTGCCGTCCATTTAAGTGCAGAAAGTGAGAATGGTATCCGCCACGCGCTCCGCTGCCTGTGAGGGAGCAAGCTGTCGGCTTTTTTGCGACATCGCTGCGAGCAGTTCGGGGTCGTCGAGGAACGATGAAATTTTTTGCGCAAGCAAGTCGCCGGTGGCTTCGCTCTCTTTCAACATCACACCTGCTTCAGCTCGATCAAAAATTTGCGCATTTGCAGTCTGATGATCATCGGCGGCGAATGGATACGGTATCAACACACTGGGCAGCCCAAAGTGCGATAGCTCCGTGAGACTCGCAGCCCCACTGCGCGCGATGGCCATGTCTGCCGCGCCGTATGCCTCTTCCATGCGATGGTGAAACGCCGCGACATACGCAGGCACGCCAGCCTTTGCGTAAGCTGCACGCGTGGACTCTTCGCCACCTTTGCCCGTGAAATGGATCGCCTGCAACTCACGCCCTGTGAGCTTCGGTAAAGCAGCGGCGACAGCTTTATTGATACCGCTCGCGCCCTGACTGCCTCCCATCACCAAGACAGTGCTCTTTTCGGGCGAAAGTCCGAATGCTGCACGCGCCGCGCTTTTCTCTACGGGTCGCGTGAGTGCGCTGCGGATAGGCGTGCCGGTCACTTCGCATTGAGCCTTTGGAAAATACCGTCTGCATGCACCAAAACCGAGCAGCACTCGCGTGACATAGCGCGCATTCAGTTTGTTCGCACGACCGGGAATCGCGTTCGACTCGTGAACGAAAGTCGGCAGGCCGCGCTGACGGCCAATCACAATCGGCGCGAAGCAAGTGAATCCCCCCATGCCGAGCACCGCCGCTGGTTTCCACTCATCATAAAGCCGCGCGCACGTCTTTTTCGCTGCGCGTAATCCCATCCAAAAGCGCCACAGCGCGAGCGGCGACTTCGATTGCAGCCCGACACCCGCGACTTTCTCGATGCGAAACTCACTCCGGCCCTGCGTCGCGAGTGCATCAATTTCCTTTTCGGAAATCAGCACCATCACCTCGTGGCCGCGCGCGAGCAGAACCTCGCCTACGGCAAGGCCCGGAAACAAGTGCCCGCCGGTTCCGCCGGCCGCGATGACAAACCTCATCTCGGCTTGCTAGTCGGCGATAGCGGCGTGCGATTCGTTGGAATCTGGGCGACCGGACTCACGAACGGCTCACCGATAAGTTTGCACTCGCGCCGCGCTGACTGTGGCGCGGGCCGGAGCAATTCATCGAGAGTTCGCTGAATGGGTATTTGTGTGGTGGTCATGGATTAAATACGTGGTGTCTTTCGCGTTCTTATCTTTGCTGCAAAAACTTTACCCTCGGGGTCGGGCCTTTCCCCCAGGCCACGACGGTAGATGCTTACGAGAATCCCGATGCCAGCGAGGCAGAATGCGAGATTCGATCCGCCATAGCTGATGAATGGCAGCGGCAGCCCTTTATTCGGCAGAACCATCGTTGTTACGCCGATATTCAACACCGCCTGCAACGCGAGCAGCGCTACGATTCCAAAGCCGAGCAGCTTTCCAAAACGATCACTCGCGCGCGTAGCGATCACCGTCCCCGCTACGAGCAAAACGAGAAAGAGCAAAACCACCGTGAGTGTCACAAACAACCCCATCTCTTCGCCAACCATCGGAAAAATAAAATCCGTATGCGCATAGGGCAGGTAGGCAAATTTTTGCATCCCATTTCCGATGCCGCGACCATTGATACCGCCCGCACCAAAAGCAATCAGCCCTTGCACCTGCTGGTATGCGTCGTCTGGATATTTCTCCGGGTGCAGAAAAGCGAGGAGCCGTCCAGCACGCTCGGGCATTGCACGGATTATAACGAACAATCCGCAAATCCCTGTTGCCGC
>JBEIQV010000254.1:0-4866 GCA_040376335.1 Verrucomicrobiia bacterium
TGACTGAGGTTTGAAGAACGCTGTCTTCAATTCAGCCCGGCAGAGCAGCTTTGCGGTGTCGAGCGAAAGAGAAAACACACCGTCTGGAGGTGGTGTATGGAAAGGCTGCGGGATGGTTTGGTTGCTGTCGAGCGGTGATTTTGCACCAAGACGCGCCACCTCCAGGCCGGAACGATTCAATGGATTTGATCCATGAAAATGCCAACACCAGCAAACGCAACAGCACTTGAAACTACCAGACTGCTCCATTCCGTTTCAAAAACAGACGTCTGCTGGTGGATGCGAATACTTCGCCGAGCTACGCAGGGGTGCTGCCGTATTCCAGCGCGGGCGGGAGTTCGGCGAAGTCGCGCATGGCGGCGTGGAGGGCGGTGAAGTCGCGCTCGAAGAGGTCGCCGATGAGGCTGTCGGTGAGTGCGCCGCGCTGGGCCGGGTGCGCTTTGATCATTTTGCCGAAGGAGAAGTCTTCGTCGTAAAACGCATAGACGAGCTTGCGCATATTTTCGATGCCTCGGCAGAGCGTCGCGCCGTATTCGGAAAAACGCGCGCCGCTGGTGTCGCCGGCGGTGAGTGCGGCGTCCACGGCGTCGGCGGCGAGTTCGCCGCTTTTCAATGCGAGGAAGACGCCGCTGGAAAATACGGGGTCGAGAAATGCGAAGGCGTCGCCCGCGAGGAGGAGTCCGTCGGCGGCGGGATGGCGGGAGCGGTAGCTGAATTCGCTGGTGACCCAATACTCGCCGAATTGCGTGCCGCTCGCGATGTGGTCGCGAATCCAGACGTTGCGTTCGATTTCGCGCGCCATGATGGCGGCGGGGTCCTTGCTCGCGCTGAAGAGGTAGTCTTTTTCCGCGACGATACCGAGGCTGACGATGTCGTTTTTCAACGGGATATACCAAAACCAGCCGCGCCCGCCAACATAGGCGACGGTGGTGTTTCCCTCGTCAATGCCGGGGTCGCGTTTCGCGCCGCGCCAGTAGCTCCAGATGGCGAGTTTGTTGAGCTTCGGGTCGCGCTGATACCAGCCGTCGCGCAGTGCGGCGACGCGGTCGCGGCCCGAGCAATCCACGGTGACGGGTGCGTGGACGTGGAAGGATTTGCCGTCCGCGCCGATGGCCTCGACGCCGACGACGCGGCCCGAATCATCGCGCAGTAATTTCTGCACGGCGGTCTGCTCGCGGACTTCGGCGCCCTTCGCGCGGGCGTTATCGAGGAGCATCATGTCGAACTCCGCACGCTCGATCTGCCACGTGACGGCACTGGGGTGATCGTAGTGCTGGAAAAAATAGAACGGTTGCGACTGGCGTCCGTCAGCGGTGACAAACTGGACGCTGTGCTTTTTCACAAAGGCGCGCTCGTGCATCTGCGCGATGAGGCCAAGGCGGTTCAGCGTGAACCAGCAATACGGCATGAGCGATTCGCCGATGTGGTAGCGCGGAAACTTTTCCTTTTCCAAGACGAGCACGCGCCGCCCGCGCTCCGCGAGCAGGGCCGCAGTGGTGGTGCCAGCCGGCCCGGCCCCGATGATGATGACGTCGTAGCGCTCGGACATGGATCAGACAGGGCGAAGGATTTCGACGATTTGGGCGAGGACGCGGTTGTCGGCGTCGAGGAGTTGATTCGAGCGACCGTAGAGCGTGACCGGCAGCGCGATCTGGAACAGTTCGGCGAGATAGGCGCACGGGGCGACGCGGAGAAATGCGCGCGGCTCGCTGCGGTAGCGGACGGCGTGGCGGTTCAGCAGACCGCCGAGCGGGAGGCGTGCAGCGACGATTTCGGAACGGAGCGCCTCGCCGAAGGCATCGAGGGAAATTTCAATTGCGCCGTATTCGACGGGAAGCGCGGTTTTCGCGCACTGGAGCAACACTTCGCGGCGATAGTGCGCGGGCGAGTGCTCGCGCTGGATGACGCTGAGCAGAATTTCGTCGGTGAAGTAGTCTTCGAGTTTGGATGTCATGTCTCCCGAGTGAACCAAAAGCCGATACGCTGAAGGTGGAAGCGCGGATGCCTCGATGATTTCAAACTCGGGAAGCGGGCGGCCAGCCGCTGCGTAAAAGAGCGGGAGTGGATGGAGTAATTCGAGTGGCGGCGCGGCGGTCACGAGTAGCGGGCGTTTTGGTGCTGTGGCAAAAAGAATGCGTGGAGGATGACGTCCACCTTCAGCAGCGCGGAGCGGTCGAGCACGAGCCAGTCGCCCTGTTCGGCGAGCAGGCCACGGCGTTTGAGTTCGGTGAATTGCGCGTCGAATCGCTCGTTCACATTCACGCCGAACTTTTGCACGAAGTAGCTGCGCGAAACGCGTCCGAGTTTGAGTTGGAGAATCAGTTCGCGGATGAGGCGTTCCTCGGGCGTCGTTTCGAGCGCGCGACCGATGGGAAGTTCGCCCGCTGCGACGGCGGCGGTGTAGCTCTCAAAGTCGGGCAGGTTTTGAAAATGCACGCCACCGAGATGGCTGAAACTCGCGACGCCGAGACCGAGCAAATCCGCGCCCTGCCAAAGTTCGTCGCGATAGACAAATTTCGTTTTTGCCGGATCGCGCACGGCAGTGGTCGCGCTCGTCACGGTGTATCCATTTTTCTCCAGCGCGCTGAACGCCTCGTTCACCCAGCGGCGCTTCGTGTGCCAGCACGCGACGGGTGCGACGAGTTTCCCCTCGGCCTCCATTTGTTTGAAGATGCCCGTGTTGAACGGCACTTCCATCTGGTAAATCGTGACGCTGTCGGGCTGGAGTTCGAGGGTCTTGGCGATGTTGCGCTGCCAGTTTTCGTCCGTCTCCTCCACCATGCCCGCGATGAGGTCTATGTTGATCTGCGGAAAGCCGACGCTGCGCGCAAAATTGTAGGCGCGGTAGATTTCGTCCTCGCGGTGAGCACGTCCGTTGATTTCGAGGATGTGCTTGTCGAAATTTTCCACGCCGAGCGAAAGGCGGGTGATGCCGATTTCACGCAGCGCGCTCAATTTCCCCTCGGTGAGCGTGCCCGGCTCGGCCTCGAACGCGACCTCCTGCACTTCGTCCCACGGCAGGATGGACTTCATGCGGTCGGTGAGCGCGGTGAGTTGCGAGACACTCAAATAGCTCGGCGTGCCACCGCCGAAATAGACGAACTTTGGTTTGCGCCTGGCGATGCGCGGCGTGCGTGCGTAGGCTTCGAGCTCGCGCATTCCGGATTCGATGTAGCCTTTGATTTCCTCGGCGTTTTTGTCCGTATAAACGCGGAAGTAGCAAAAGTGGCAGCGCTTCCGGCAAAACGGGATGTGAAAGTAAACGCCGAGCGGCGTGCCTGCTGGCGGTGGTGTTTCCAGAATGCGGGCGACATCCGTTGCGCGTTCTTTTTTCCAAAAAGAGAACGGCGGGTAATTGGCGACGAAGTAATTGCCGGCAGTGGTCTCGTCGCCATCGCTCAGGAGACGGTCGAATATCTCTGTGGTGTTTGCAGGCATCAGCATTGGAGTGATACAGAGGAATACCCGCGAAGCAACGAGATATTATGTATGCGTAGCATTTTCACAGGATGCATTGCTTGTGAAAGTGACGGCGCAATTGTGCGGGCAGCATTTCCCATTTGGCATTTTTCAGCAATCAACGCACAACGCGCCGCATGAAAGATGAAAACATTCTCGTCGTCCGCCGTGAGTTGATTGAACGCATCGGCATGTTCCAAGGCCTGTGCTTCGATGTGGAGCGCTACCTGCCTGCGCTGCTCGCGAGGGAGAACAATTTTTTCACCCCACGCGCTCCAGCGGAGACAAACCCGTCGCTGAAACAAATCATCCCCTACGTGCTCATCGTCCACGGCGACTCGGTGTTTCATTACGTGCGCGGGAAGAAATCCGGCGAGCAGCGTCTCGTGGCGAAAGGAAGCGTCGGCATCGGCGGACACATGAATGACGGAGACGAGGGTCTTTTTTCCCTCGACTACGACGCCTACAACACCGCCGTGCAGCGCGAAGTGGCGGAGGAAATGTTCATCGAGACGCCCTACACAAATCACGTCGTCGCGCTGCTCAACGACGACTCGAACGACGTGGGCAAAGTGCATCTCGGTGTCGTCCATATTTTCCGACTCGCAACTGATGCGGCACGCAAACGCGAGAGCGTGATCACCGAGGCGGGCTTTGTGCCGATTGCGGAATTGCGCCAGCGACAGGACGCGTTGGAGACGTGGAGCCAGTTCTGCATTGATGGAATTGACACCCTGCTCGCTGCGGCGAAGTAGCGTCAGTTCGAGGGAGACACGCCAAGCGACGGCATGGCGGCGATTTGATTGATCTGCGAGTCAATGCGGTCGTGATTCACATCGAACTTCAGCTTGCACGCAGTCAGCGCCGCGAGACAGATCGCGACATTCGGAGTGCGTGCCTCGGCGTCTGCATTACTGCCAAAGGCCGCGTGCCAGCGCCCGTGTTCACGCCAGATCAGAAGTGGGCCGTGTGCAGTGCTCGCCTTTTCCACAGCGCTCCAAACCGCTGACGCATCGCTGCAATACGGACTATAAATTCTTACCTCACGCACAACGGTCTTAGACCAATCCACGTCGGGCAGGAACTGCTGGTAGTAAGGATCCGTAATCGCCCTCAAAGCCTCGGCTTCGGTCGCAAATTGGAAATGACCATGCGAATCCTCCCAATACACCTCGGGCGTTTCTCCAGCGACATGAACACCAATCAGCGCATCAAGCTCAGCGATGCTGGCGATTCGGATTTGGTTAGATTCGTTCACGGGAGTTAAAAGCTGCTTATTTTCCGCTCGAAAAACAATCCACAAAATTTGCGGAATGAAAGACCGCACCTCCGGCTTGCAGCGATGATGAATGCCCGACAGTCTCCGCTCATGCCGCGCAAAGCCAAAGCCCTCGCCGTCGTCGCCCA
>JBEIQV010000147.1:0-8108 GCA_040376335.1 Verrucomicrobiia bacterium
ATCCACCGCCCGTCCACTGCCGACGGCAATCAGCAACAGCATAACAGTGGAAAAAATGGCGCGCATCGCCGGGACTAGAGCACCAAACACACCGAGATGCGACGACTCTCTGTTTTGCTCACGAACCTCTCGCCACAACGGCGGCGGGTCGCTAGCAGTGCGGCGCGAATTTTCCCACCAAATGAGTCAAAACCTCGACCGCCTGCCGCCGCAGGCAAAATACATCGTCGGCAATGAAGCTTGTGAGCGGTTCAGCTTTTACGGCGTGAAGTCCATCCTCACCGGCTACGTTGCCACGCTCTATGTCAAAGCGGGCATGGAGCCGGGCGATGCCGAAAAAGCCACGGCGAAGGCCATCGTGCATCTGTGGGTTTTTGCCACTTACTTTCTGCCGCTCGTCGGCGCGTGGCTGGCGGATCGTTATTGGGGGCGCTACCGCACGATTTTGTGGCTGTCGCTCGCGTATTGCGTGGGGCACGCCACGCTCGCGGTGGGTGAGGGGACGAAATGGGGGCTTTTTGTCGGGCTGGCATTTCTCGCCATCGGCTCCGGAGGCATCAAGCCGTGTGTATCGGCGTTTGTGGGCGATCAGTTTCAAGGCGGACGCGAGCACCAGCTCACGCGCATCTACAACCTCTTTTATTGGAGCATCAATTTCGGCGCGTTCTTCGCGTTTGCATTCATCCCGGAACTGAAAACCAAAGCGGGTTACAGTTGGGCGTTTGGCATTCCCGGCATCGCGATGGGAGTTGCCACGCTCATCTTCTGGCTCGGCTCGCGCACATTTGTAAAAGTCCCGCCCGCCCGCGAACTCGCGCCGCTCGACGACGACACGCGCGCCGAGAACCGCCGCATCCTTTGGAGAATCGCCGCAGTCTTCGCGCCGATCATCATTTTTTGGTCGCTCTACGATCAGCAAAACACCACGTGGGCGCAGCAAGGCGGAAAACTCACGCCCTGCATCCTGCCGCTCCATTTTTTGAACTACACCCTCAATGGCGAAACGATTCAGACGCTCAACGCGCTGTTCATTCTGCTGTTCATCCCGCTTTTTACCTACGGCATCTACCCGTGGCTCGAACGCCGAAATCTGAAGCCTTCGCTCCTCGCGCGCATGAGCGTCGGCATGGCCATTCTCGCCGTCGCATTCGGCGCAGCCGCGTGGCTCGAATACCGCATCGAAAGCGGGGAAAAGCTCAGCGTCCTGTGGCAGACCGGACAATACGCGCTGCTCACTTTCGCCGAAGTGCTCGTCTCGACCACCGGGTTGGAGTTCGCATTCCGCCACGCACCCGCGTCGCTGAAGAGCACGATCATGAGCCTGTGGCTGCTCGCCATTTCGTTCGGCAATTTGCTCACATCGCTCATCACGTGGCTCAACCAACACCATGACCCTGCGAGCGGAAAATCCATCGCCTATCTCACCGGCTCGCAGGAAATGCTCCTCTACATCGGCCTGATGATCTGCGCCGTATTCGCCTTCATCACCGTCGCCCGCCGCTTTGAGGAAACTGGAGGCACTCGCGCTTAGCTTGGAACCTTAGCAGACTTCCTCCGCCACGGGATTTTTGAGTGTGCCGATGGAGGTGATTTCTACTTCCACGCTGTCGCCGGGCTGGAGCCAGCGTTGTGGATTGCGCGCCATGCCGACGCCGGAGGGCGTGCCGGTGAGGATGACGGTGCCGGGGAGGAGTGTGGTGCTTGCGCTGAGGAATTCGATGAGCGTGGGGATGTCGAAGATCATGTCGCCGGTGCTGGAGTGCTGGAGAGTTTCGCCGTTCACACGCGTGGTAATCGAAAGCGCGTGGGGTTCGGGGATTTCATCCCTCGTGACGAGGACGGGGCCGAGCGGCAGGAATGTATCGAAGCTCTTGCCGCGACACCATTGTCCGCCGCCGTCCTGCTTTTGCCAGTCGCGGGCGCTGACGTCGTTGGCGCAGGTGTGGCCGAGGATGTAGTCGTAGGCACGCTCGCGGGGGACGTTGCGGGCGGTTTTGCCGATGACGACGGCGAGTTCGCATTCGTAGTCCACTTTGTCGCTGCGAAGTTTGCGGGGGAGTAGGATGGGGTCGCCGGGATTTTGGAGTGCGCTGGGATTTTTGAAAAAGAGCACCGGGTGTTTTGGGATGGGGGCGTTGGTTTCCTCGGCGTGCTTTTTGTAATTGAGGCCGATGCACAGGATGGCGCGCGGTTCGAGCGGCGCGAGGAGTTTGCCGGTGATGCGTTCGCCGGTATCGGTGAGCGTGGTGAAAAGGTCGCCGTTCAGTTTTGTATAAGTGCCGTCAGGGTGGAGCCGGGCGAGGGCGGTGGAGTTGGCAAGCTGGAGTCGGGCGATGTGCATGGCTGGATGACGGATGACAAAAGCGGATAGGTCAACTTTCGATTTGCCAGCGGGCGCGGGGTGCGCAGACTGCGCGCCCTTTTTCAAAAACACATCTATGAGCAAACCAAAAGTCTTAGTGGCCGATCCAATCAGCGAGCGCGGCGTCGCGGAATTGCAGGAGGGCGGTCTTGTTGACGTGACGGTGAAAACCGGTCTCAAGGAAGACGCGCTGCTGGAAATCATCGGGGAATTCGACGGCCTCGTGGTGCGCTCGCAGACGAAGGTGAACGCCCGCGTCATCGAGGCGGCGAAGAAACTCAAAGTCGTGGGCCGCGCCGGCGTGGGTGTGGACAATGTGGACGTGGATGCGGCGACAAAACGCGGCATCGTGGTGATGAACACCCCGGCGGGAAATACGATCAGCACAGCGGAGCACGCGTTCAGCCTGATGATGAGCATTTCGCGCAACATCCCGCAGGCGGACGCCTCGATGAAGTCGGGCAAATGGGACCGGAAATCTTTTGAGGGCGTCGAGCTTTATGAAAAGACGCTGGCGATTCTCGGCATGGGCCGCATTGGCACCGAGATCGCGCGCAGGGCGATTGCGTTCGGGATGCGCGTCCATGCGTATGACCCGTATCTTTCGGCGAGCCGCGCGCGTGCGATGCAGGTGGAGTTGGTCGAGCGATTGGAGGACATCCTGCCCTTCGCCGACTACATCACGATGCACATGCCGCTGACGGAGGAGACGAAAAATATGCTCAACGCCGAGCGCCTCGCGAAGACGAAGAAAGGTGTGCGCATCATCAACTGCGCGCGCGGCGGACTGGTGAACGAGCTGGCGCTGGCCGATGCCTTGAAGAGCAAGCACGTCGCAGCGGCAGCGCTGGACGTTTTTGAAGTGGAGCCGCCACCTGCGGATTCGCCGTTGCGTGGACTGCCGAACGTCGTGCTCACGCCGCATCTCGGCGCAAGCACCGTCGAGGCGCAGGAGAATGTCGGCATCGAAGTCGCGCAGCAAATTCGCGCGATGCTCTTGAGTGGCGAAGTGCGCAACGCGGTGAACATGCCCAGCGTGGACGCGAAGACGCTCGCCATCATCGGGCCGCACATCGCACTCGGCGCGAAGCTCGGTAATTTCCTCAGTCAGATCGCGGCGAAGCGCTGCGACAGCATCAACATCAACTACACCGGCAAGCTGAACGACCAGGACACGACGCCCATCACGCGCGCGATTTTGAAAGCGTTCCTCCGCGTCGCGAGCGGAGGTGGTGTGAATGAAGTGAACGCGCCAGCATTTGCGCAGCAGCTCGGCGTGAAAGTGACCGAGAGCCGCGAGAGCAACGGCGCGGATTTCGCGGAGCTGATCGAACTCACGGCGACGGGCGAAGGCGGATGGGTAAGCGTCGCGGGCACGCATTTCGGCTCGCAGGCGCGCATCGTGAAAATCAACGGACGTCACATCGAAGCCCGTCCTGAAGGCGCGCTGCTCATTTACGAAAACAAAGATCGGCCCGGCATGGTCGGCTGGATTGGCACGCTCATGGGCAAGCACAGCGTGAACATCGCCAGCATGAGCCTCGGTCGCGACGAAGCAGGCGGGCAGGCGCTCGCAGTGCTGAATCTCGACCACGCTCCCGGCGAAGCGGTGATTAAGGAATTGCTCGCCGAGCAGGACATCCGCTCGGTGCAAGTCGTGCAGTTGTGAAACTCGCCTTCTCCGCAAAGCCCGAGGCAGGCGCTGTTGCCGTCCGTTTTTTCACCACGGAGCAACGTGCGCAACTCCCACGTGGAGTCACTGCCGCCGAGCTTTCGCTGAAGCCATCGAGCAGCGTCTTTCTCCATGCGGAGAATATGCTCTGCATCGGTCTCGGCGACGCGGGGAAAGTGGACGCCGACACGCTGCGGCAGGCTGCCGGTGTTGCGGTGATGCTTTTGAAAAAGAGCGGGCGCACGAAGCTGAACGTCCATCTCGAAGAATGGGCTGCGCACGTGGGCGCCACAGTCGAGGGACTCGTGCTCGCGGACTTCCGTTCCGAGGAATACAAGACACAGAAAACGCCCGTCATCGAGCGAGCGAACATCGTGGTGCGCGCTGCCGCTGTCGCCGCAGCGCGAAAGGCCGGACAGCGTGCGCAGATCGTCGCCGAGCAGACAAACGTCGCGCGCGGAATCGCAAACCGCCCCGGCAATGTCGTCTATCCCGCTACGCTCGCCGAGGAGGCGCAGTGGCTCGCAAAAAAAGCCGGACTGCGCTGCACCGTTCTCGACGAACGTAAACTTCGCGAAGGGAAATTTGGCGGCATCCTCGCGGTCGGCGAAGGCAGCGCACGCGGGCCGCGCTTCATCATTTTGGAACATCGCGGCGGACCGAAAAAGCAGGCTCCCCTCGCGCTCGTCGGCAAGGCTGTCACGTTCGACACAGGCGGTATTTCCATCAAATCCGCTGCGGACATGGAGCAGATGATTTGGGATAAATGTGGTGGTTGCGCCGTGCTCGGCGCGATGCTCGCCATCGCGAAACTCGGCGTGAAACGCAACATCGTCGGTCTCATCCCCGCTGCCGAAAACATGCCCGGCTCGAACGCCTATCGTCCCGGCGACATCGTCACTTGCTACGACGGCAAGCACGTCGAGATCGTCAACACCGACGCCGAGGGTCGCATGATTCTCGCCGACGCCATCGCCTACGCACGGCGCGATCTGGGCGCGACCGCAATCGTGGACGCCGCCACGCTCACCGGCGCTTGCGGAGTCGCGCTCGGCGAAAGCACCGCCGGACTATGGAGCACGGACGACAAGCTCCGCGACGCCCTCCTTTCCGCCAGCAAAGACGCAGGCGAACGCCTGTGGCCGATGCCGCTCATCGCGGAATACGACGAGCAAATCCGCAGCGACGTCGCGCTCATCAAAAACGCCGGAGGTCGTCTCGCCGGAGCCTGCACAGCCGCCGCGTTTCTCAAAGTTTTCGTTGAGCCAACACCATGGGCGCACCTCGACATCGCCTACGCCGCCCGCCGTCCCCGCGATGGTGCAGCGATTGCGCGTGGCGCGACTGGCTTTGGCGTGCGCACGCTCGTGAACCTCGCCGAGTTGTGGAAGTGATACCAATTGCGTCTCCTTGTCGTTGGAATCCAGCGGCCACGCTTGCCCAAGGAGCGGCGACATTCCTGTCGCCGTTCATATCCACGCGCAGCGCCTAACTTTTCCGTTGTCGCGCATGGGAAGAATGGCGCTTCGCGTAGCGAGGTCGGCGACAGGAATGTCGCCGCTCCTTGAAGGACGCGCTCCACTTTACCGATATCCATGTGGAAAGGTGTAAACCGCCGACTGGCGGAGTGAAAGTGGTGGAGATTAGGGGGTTCGAACCCCTGACCTTCTCATTGCGAACGAGACGCTCTACCAACTGAGCTAAATCCCCTCACTTTATTCGCCCCGGCTCTCACCGAGACGCTGCGAAACTGGCAGTGCCCCGAAAAGTTGTCCACCGGAAATTTAGCACAGCGAAAGGCTCGCCGATGCTTGCGCTCTTGCGTGGGGCTTCGCATCCTCCGCTCATGTCTTGGCAATCTTTGCGTCCTGCTTGGGGGCTGGTTCTTGGCTCCGGTCTCGGAAGTTTCGTCGAGCAGATGGAAGTGGTGGCTTCCGTGCCTTACTCGGAGATCGCCGGTCTGCCGCAATCGAGTGTGGCTGGACACGCGGGGCGGTTTGTTTTTGGGAAAATCGGCGGGGTGCTCGTTCTGGCGGCGCAGGGGCGTGTGCATTTGTATGAAGGGCGCACGGCGGCGGAGGTCACGGCAAATGTCCGCTGGATGGCGGAGCGCGGGTTGCGGCGTCTGGTGCTCACGAACGCGGCGGGGACGTGCAACCCGGCGTTTGCGCCCGGCACATGGATGATGCTGGGGGATCATTTGAATCTTACGCACACGTCGCCATTGGTGGGCGGGCCGAATTTTCACGACATGAGCGAAGTATATGCGCGGAGTTTGCGGGCGCATTTCGCGACTGTAGCGCGGGAGTTGGGGGTGACGCTGCACGAGGGTGTTTATGCCGGTCTGCTCGGGCCGCAATACGAGACGCCTGCGGAGGTGCGGATGCTCCGCACGCTGGGCGCGGATGCGGTGGGAATGAGCACGGTGCTGGAGGCAATTCAGGCGCGGGCGCTGGGGCTGGAAGTTGCGGGATTTTCGTGTCTGACGAATTGGGCCGCCGGTCTGCACGCGGGCGAACTCGGCCATGCGGAGGTGCTGGAAACCGGCCAGCGCGCCGCTGCTGATCTGGCTCGGGTGCTGTCCCGTGCAATTCCTGCTTTGTAAATTGGAGCAATCTCTGCTCTAAGGAACGCCTCCTTCGCGCCTTCTAACAGGCGCAAACGCGTGAACTCCAATCGAGCCCACCTACAAGCCGTCAGTTTCGCCGCGCTCCTTGCGAGTGCGGTCGTCGCCGTATTACTCGTGCTCTGCGAGCGCGCGGAGCATCGCTGCATCTATGCGTTTGCGCCGGAACTGAGCGACGTGAAGCTGCAGGGCGTGGCGCTACAAAAGACTGCTTTTCAGCAACCCGACTTGCTCGTGCTTTACGGGAGTTCCGAACTGGTGAAGGAGGTTCCCAATCGTGCGACGGATTTCTTTTCGCAATTTCCGACCGGATTCCGTGTATTTCCCGTGGGAAAAGCGGGCACGATCTCACTGGCGAATCTGCTCAAGGTCGCGGCGGTCGGTGAATCAATGCGAGGGAAGAAAGTCGCGCTCTCCATCTCGCCGAGTTTCTTTTTCACCGACACGGTGAACGAAGGTTTTTACGAAGGAAACTTCAGTGCGTTGCAGGCGCAGGAGCTGGTTTTCAGCGGCGTGCTTTCGCAGCAACTCAAGCACGATGCCGCGCGGCGGATGCGCCAGTATTCGGGAACCACGGAGGGGAACTGGCTGCTGGATTTCACGCTGGATCGTCTCGCTGCCGGTTCGGGGCTGGATCACGCGCTCTACAGTGCCGTGTGGCCGCTCGGTAAACTCAGTAACGCTATCGCTCGCGCGCAGGATCACATTGAGGCGGGCTTGGAAATCATGGACAGCGCAAGCCCGGATACGGAGCCGATGAAAAAAATGGGCGGTGTAAATTGGAAGGAAGTGCTCCGCCGTGCCAGCGAGCAAAAGGCCATAGCGAAGGACGCCAAGCTGACCAAGCGTCCGAAAGGTTCGCGCGATGCGAGCTTCATCGCAGCGCTCACCGCCGCAGATGAATGGGACGACTTCGATCTCGTCCTGCGCACGCTCCGCGAACTCGGCGCGCAGCCGATGTTGATCTCAATGCCGCTGCACGGGCCGGATCTCGAAATCACCGGCGTCTCCGCGGAGGCCCGCCGCAAGTATGGTGAAAAGCTCACGGCGCTTGCCTCGCGACACAGCGTGGAACTGGTCTATTTCCAGCAGTTCGAGGAAGACCCGAATTTCTTCGCAGATCATCTCGACCATCCCGGCGCGAAGGGCTGGGCTCTTTACAACAAGGAGCTGGACGAATTTTTTCACCAATCCACGAACTAGTGAACAACGACCAAATCCTCGACCTGCTCGCCCGCGTGGCGGAGACCGATGAAGTGCGCAGCAACGTCAGTCTAGCGCTTTACGACCTGCAAATCCTCGACTCGATGAAGACCGTCGAACTCATCGTCGCACTCGGACAAGAGGCGGGTGTGGAGGTTTCGCCTGCGGAATTTGATCGCGAGGCGTGGGCGACGCCGGAGAAATTTGTCGCCGACGTGCTGCGCCGCCTCGCCGCGTAATGGACG
>JBEIQV010000122.1:0-9497 GCA_040376335.1 Verrucomicrobiia bacterium
ATGCCGGGACGTTCTACGCGCAGCTTGTGCGCCCGGCATGGGCCCCGCCGGGATGGCTGTTCGGCCCCGTCTGGACCGTGCTCTACCTCGCGATGGGCGTCGCGGCGTGGCTGGTCTGGCGCGAAGGCGGCTGGAAAGCACAAGGGCGCGCGCTGCGGCTCTTCCTCCTGCAATGGTTTCTCAACGCGCTCTGGACGCCGCTGTTTTTTGGTTTGCACCGCCCCGGTCTGGCGTTTGCGGAAATCGTTCTCCTGTGGCTGGCAATCGTTGCGACGCTCTGGTCGTTCTGGCGCGCAAGGAAACTCGCCGGGCTTTTGCTCGTGCCCTATCTCGCGTGGGTGACTTTCGCCACCGTGCTGAATTTCACCATCTGGCGGCTGAATCTTTGATTTATGAAAAACGACACCATCCCCGTATCATTCACCGCCAGTCTGCGCATCGCCTCGCTCGGACTCGCACTCGCCGTGCTCACCATTCTCTTCGGTCAGGGCATGGGCATTGTCTTTGGACTCAATGAAGACGCCATCAAGAGCCGGTTGAAAGCGTCCGCCGCCGAAGTGCGCGAAACCGTTTACAAGAGCGACGATGCTGCCATCAAAACGGTTTTGGACAAATCGTGGGTCTATATGCAGCGCGCGCATTTGCACGCGGGAGGCATGGGCACCACGGCGCTGGCGTTGATTGTGTTGGTGCGTCTGCTCGGTGCTTCCCGGCGCTGGACGATGGCCATCGGCCTCGGGCTTGGTGCGGGCGGCTTGGGCTACTCTCTTTTCTGGATGTGGGCCGGCTTTCGCGCTCCTTCGCTCGGCAGCACAGGGCTGGCAAAGGAGTCGCTCAAGTGGCTTGCCATGCCCTCATCCGGCGCGTTCGTCCTCGCGACAACCGCCGTGCTTTTCCTGCTTGTGCTCACGATCGCCTGGCGACAATCCGGCACGCCCAGTGTGCGCTCTTTGGAATAAGACTTCGAGCATCACGTCTTTTCTTGTAGGAGCACGCCATCCATGGAGAAACCACAGGACACAGCGTGGCATCATTTACCCGCCGATGAAGTCGTGCAGTTGCTCCGCGTGGATTTGTCCAATGGCCTCTCCGCAGCGGAAGTGCAGCGGCGGCAAAAGGAATCCGGCCCGAATCGCCTCACGGCGCGGCGCGGCACGCCGGGGTGGCTGAGGTTTCTCCGGCAGTTCCACCAGCCGCTCGTCTATATTCTCCTTCTCGCGTGCGGCGTCACGGCGGTGCTGGGCGAATGGATGGATGCGTCGGTCATCTTCGGCATCGTGTTCGTGAACGCGATCGTCGGCTTTCTCCAGGAGGCGAAGGCGGAGACTGCCATCGAGGCGCTCGCACGCATGGTCGCCACGGAGACGACGGTGCGCCGCGATGGGAAAAAGGAACGCGTGCCCGCCGAGACGCTCGTCCCCGGCGACATCGTGCTGCTGCAATCCGGCGACCGTGTGCCCGCCGACTTGCGACTGCTCAGCGTCCGCAATCTCCACGCAGACGAATCCGCGCTCACCGGCGAATCGCTCCCCGTGGGTAAAAGTGCCGACCCGCTCGCGCTGGAGACCGTTCTAGCCGACCGTAAGAACCTCGTTTTCGCCGGGACATTCATCACCAGCGGCGAGGCGGAGAGCATCGTGTGCGTCATCGGCGACCAGACCGAGACGGGCCGCATCGGCCAGCTCATCGCCAGCGCGGCGGAAATCTCTACACCGCTGACAAAGAAGATCGCGCGGTTCAGCAAACTGGTGCTGTGGGTCATCCTCGCGCTGGCGGCGGCCACATTCGTGCTCGGCGTCGCGCGCGGGGAAAAGCCCGGCGAGATGTTCATGGCAGCGGTGGCGCTCGCAGTCGGCGCGATCCCCGAGGGGCTGCCCGCCGCCGTCACCATCGTGCTCGCCATCGGCGTGTCGCGGATGGCGAAGCGACAGGCCATCATCCGCAAGCTGCCCGCGGTCGAGACACTCGGCAGCACCACCGTCATTTGCTCGGACAAAACCGGCACGCTCACCGAGAACCAGATGACCGTGCGGGAGATCTTCGCGGGCGGAAAACTCTACGAAGTCACCGGCGCAGGCTACGAGCCGGCGGGCGAACTCCGCCTCGATGGCGCGGTCGTGAAACTGCCGGAGCATCCCGCGCTCGCCGAGTGCCTGCACGCGGGCGTGCTCTGCAACGAATCACATCTCGCGCGCGAAGACGGACGGCTCAAAGTGCAGGGCGATCCGACCGAAGCCGCACTGCTCGTCGCCGCCGGAAAGGGCGGGCTGATTCAAACCGATACGCATCGCACCGCACCGCGCGTGGACATGATTCCCTTCGCGTCCGAGCATATGTTTCGCGCCACGCTGCACGAGGCAGAGGAAGGCCGCGTGATCTACAAGGTCGGCGCGCTCGAACAAATGCTCGAACGCTGCATCGACGCACTCGGCGAAAACGACACCCCGGCAGCCCTCGACCGCGACGCCGTGCTTCGCGCCGCCGAGGCGATGGGCGCGCGCGGACTGCGCGTGCTCGGCCTCGCCCGCCGCTGCATGGATGCGGATCACGCGAAGCTCGAACACGCCAACATCGCCGAAGGGCTGACCTTCCTCGGCGTGCAGGGGATGATTGACCCGCCGCGCGATGCCGCTGTCGCCGCCGTGCGCAATTTCAAAACCGCAGGCATCGCGGTGAAGATGATCACCGGCGATCACCTCATCACCGCAAGCGCCATCGCGGAGCAGATCGGGCTGAAGGGCACCGGGGAGGATGGAAAGGTCGTAGCGATCTCCGGGAGCGACTTGGAAAAAATCAACGAAGCCGATCTTCCCGACATCGCCGAGCGCACGACCGTCTTCGCTCGCGTCGCGCCCGAGCAAAAGCTCCGCCTCGTCCGCGCGCTGCAAGCGCGCGGCCACATCGTCGCGATGACCGGCGACGGCGTGAACGACGCGCCCGCGCTCAAGCAGGCCGACATCGGCGTGGCGATGGGCATCAGCGGCACCGACGTGGCGAAAGGCGCCGCCGCGATGATCCTCACAGACGACAACTTCGCGAGCATCGAGGCCGCCGTGGAGGAAGGGCGCGGCGTGTTCGACAACCTCACGAAATTCATCGCCTGGATCATTCCGACGAACCTCGGCGAAGCCCTGATGCTGCTGAGCGCCATCGTCATCGGCCTGCCGCTGCCCCTCGTCCCGCTGCAACTGCTTTGGATCAATCTCACCGACACGCTGCTCGGCCTCTCCCTCGCCTTCGAGCCGAAGGAGCGCGACGTGATGAGCCGCCCGCCGCGCCCGCCGGGTCAGGCGCTGCTCCCGCTTCCGCTCATCACGCGCAGCGGGCTGGTGTCGTTCATCATGGTGGCCGGTGGGCTCGGCTTGTTTCTGTGGGAGCTGCGCGTCGAGCAGGCCGGGCTGGCCGTGGCGCGCACTGTGTCCGTCAACGTCATCGTGCTCGTCCAGATTTTCTACCTCTTCAACTGCCGCTCGCTCAAACAAACCCCCTTCGCCATCGGGTTCTTCACGAACCGCTGGGTCATCGCCGGCTCACTCGCGATGCTCGGCGCGCAATTCCTCCTCACCTACGTCCCCGTGATGAACCGCCTTTTTCACACCGCGCCCATCGGCGTTGGCGCGTGGCTGCGGATCGTGTCCGTGGCCGCCGTCGCCTTCGTTGCAGTGGAGCTTGAAAAGCGGATCCGCTTCGGCGCTCGTCGTGGTGAAAGTTTGGCCTGAATAGCCAAAAGCTATCAGCAATGTGTGAAATCGCTGTGGGTGTTTCCAGTGTGAGGAGGGGGGGCTTGCTGGTTGCAGTCATAGCTGGCGGGCATGGGCCGCCCGCCGAGGAGGTATTATCCAGACGCAAGGCGATCCGTCATTCTGTGCCTCGTTAGAAATCCAACGAGACTCACATGAACCACATCACCAACCAAAACCCCGAGAGCACGATGATGGGCCAGCCAACAACCATCGTGGCCGTCTATCCCACACACACGGCTGCCGAGGCCGCAGTTCACGAACTCAAGCAATCCGGCTTTGACTTGAGGAAGCTTTCCATCATCGGACGCGACTACCACACGGAGGAGCACGTGCTCGGCTATTACAATGCGGGAGACCGGATGAAGGCGTGGGGAAAGGCGGGCGCATTTTGGGGCGCGCTGTGGGGCTGTTGTTTGGGTCGGCGTATTTCTGGATTCCCGGTCTCGGACCGCTGCTGGTGGCGGTGCTTTTCTCCCCCATTTCGAGACGCCCCGCCGCGCCCTGCGTCCGCGACGAGGATGAGGCAGTCGAATTCAAACTGACCAGCGCGGATTTTACATCGACCAGACCATTAGCATTACCACTATGAAACTTCATCCGATCAATGCGGACACCATTTTAAATGGTCGCCGTCTCGCCCTTACCAAGAGCATCCAGATTGCATTCGCCGTATTGTTCGGCGTTTCCGCATCGGCAGCCACTATCGTATGGACCGGAGGCGGCGATCTAAGCACGTGGTCAACGAGCAATGCTTCCTCAGCAAAAAACAACTGGGGCGGGACGTCTTACAGTAGCGGCGACGACCCCACTTTCTCTGGCACAACCGGACTTGCGCCCTCAATCGGAAGCACCGCGCAGACTGCGGGAGGCATCACGTTCACCAGCGCGGATGCGTTCACAATTGGTGGAACTGCAACGCTCAATATTAATGGTGGCGTGACGAACAACGATGACAGCACCCAGACTTTCAGCGTTTCCACGATCACATTGGGAGCCGCTCAAACATGGAATGCTGGCACGGTCGCGGGCGGCAGTCTGGTGTTTAGTGGAACTACATTAAATTTGGGTGCTAGCCAGACACTCATAATCAATGGCTCCAACAACACGAGCATCGCCAACACCGTCACTGGAACAGGCACAAGTGGAATTACGAAGATCGGTGCTGGCACGCTCACGCTCACCGGGGCGAACAGCTACGCTGGCTCGACAACCGTGCGGTGTGGAACGCTGGTAGCCGGGACGAATTCGCTCGATTCCACTAACGGTGCATTCGGCAATGCGAGTTCTGCTATCGTTCTTGCGGATGCAAGCAGCGCTGCATCAGACAACGTGAGCTTGCTGATCAACGGAGCATTCACCGTGGCGCGCGCGATCACGGTCAACAGCAACAACAGCTCCGGCACGACGACGATCGGCGGCAACACTGCGAACAGTTCCATCTTCTCGGGTGCGATTGTATTGAACAAAACCCTCACCGTCACCGCAGTCACTGGCGGCACGGTGAACCTTACCAAGTCGATCAGCGGCGCGAACACGGTGAACGTCGCCGGAGCGGGCACGAGCAACGTGGTCTTGAACGCTTCCACGGCCAACCAGTTTGCCCCTACCCTCTTCTCGGTCAACAGCGGCAAACTCTCCATTGGTGCGAGTGACCAGATTGCCAACGCAACCAACCTCACAGTGGTCGGCGGCACGTTCGATATCGCTGCATTTAGCGACTCGGTCGGCGCAGTGAGTCTGACTAGCGGCACAATCAGCGGCACGAGTGGCGTTTTGACCGGCACTTCATACAGTGTGGAAGGCGGCTCGGTGAGCGCGATCTTGGGCGGGAGTGGTATCGCTTTGAGCAAGACCACGGGCGACACGGTGACTCTCAGTGGAGTGAACACTTATACGGGTGTGACGACGGTTTCTAGCGGCACGTTACTGGTGAGCGGCTCCATCTCGGTAAGCGCAGTGACGGTGCAGTCAGGCGGAACGCTGGGCACGTCGAGCGGCTTGACTGGCGGCACTGTCGGAATAGTGACCGTGCAGAACGGCGGCACACTGGCCCCCGGTGCAAGCACGGGTCTGATGACTGTGGCAGGCAACCTGACGATTAACAGCGGCGGCATCTTCGCGGTGGAAATCAACGCCACGGGCGCAGCAGGCACGAACTACGATCAGGTCACAGTTGCAGTCCCTACCGGTGACGGTGCTGTGGATATCAGGGATTCGACGCTGACACTCAGCGGGAGCTATTTGACGACACCGTCTGTCACAAACGATCTATTCTTCATTCTGCTCAATGACAATGGCGACGCGGTCACTGGCACCTTTGGGGTGCCTGAAGGCGGTCATGTGTATGCAGCGAATGGGCAGGACTACCTCATCAGCTACCGTGCTGATTCCTCGCTCACAACGTCCGCCAACTTCGGATCGCACGTAGGCAACGACATCGCACTGATGGCGGTGCCCGAGCCCGGTGCTGTGGTCTCGCTACTTGGTGGCCTCGGCCTGCTCCTCGGATTGCGCCGCCGCATTTTTACTTAACCCAAAAAAATATGATCCCTTCCTCTGACACCAAAACCATTCTCGGCGTCGATCCATGCGAGGAGATTTGCGAGCTGATTCAGATCATTCTTGTTCGCATCGGCTACCATGTGCTCACCGCCACCAACGCCGCCGACGCGATGCTGCTCGCGCACGATACGCCGAAAATTGATCTGCTGCTGAGTGACATCGAGATTCCGGATATGCGGGGCGATCATCTGGCCGCGGAAATCACCACGCTCCACCCGTCGGCATCGGTGATCTTCGCCACGGACTGGTTTCATCCGATTGAGGCGACGGTGCCGTTCACGCTTCTTCGCAAGCCATTCACCATCGAGCAACTGCGGGCGGCGGTGCATCGCGCACTGCTAAAGCACCCGGCCTCCGCCGAGATGGCGCACGCAGCCTGATTATTTTTATGAACAACGGTCATCACATCATCGAACAACTCGCGCACTCGGAGATCTTCCGCAATTACGCGAGCGCCTTCAACGAAGCAACCGGGCTGGGCATCACGCTGCGCCCCGCGGAACCATCGAATCCCGCCCAACATAACGGGTGCCACGCGAACCCCGTCTGCGCGATGTTCGCCGCGTCCTCGCGCACCTGTGCCGCACTCCTCGAAGTGCCGCAGCATGACCCGGAGGCGCACACGCCGCACACCATGGTATGCGCCGCCGGGCTGTCCGTGGCGAGCGTGCCAGTCCGCAACGGCGAGCGGTTGCTCGGCTTTCTGCAAACGGGGGGCGTCATCGTCGGCGAGCCGGGCGAGCGGCTGTTGAAAAGCGCCGCGCAGCAACTGCGCAACTTGGGAGCCAAGGTGGACATGGGCATGCTGAAGAACGCCTACCTTCACGCGAAGGCGGTCACGCCGAAGATGTATCACTCCGCCCTGCGGATGCTCACGATCTTCGCCGAGCACCTCGGCCTCGTGGCAAACCAGCTCACGCTGCAAAGCAACAACACGGAACCGGAGAGCATGAGCAAGGCGCGGAAATTCATCGGCGAACACCATCAGGAACACCTCGCCCTGACGGATGTGGCGCACGCGGCGAACATGAGCACGTTCTACTTTTGCAAGACGTTCAAGAAGACGACCGGGTTCACATTCACCGACTACCTCGCGCACCTCCGCATCGAGAAAGCCAGGGCATTGCTCGCGAAGCCGAACGTGCGCATCAGCGAGGTCGCGTTCGATATCGGCTTCCAGTCGCTCGCGCATTTCAACCGCACTTTCCGCCGTCTGCTCGGCGAATCACCCAGCCAGTATCGCGCAACGCTTTCGCAACAATGGGATCATTCAAATGGCCATCTGAAAGCGAGTGCCGGGATCGAAATGAAAACCTGAACTGAAACCTGAACTGAAACCTCAACCAATTACTGCCATGAAAGCCGACGAACTCATCATCCCAAATTTAACCGCGAACGACGTGAACATCAGCGACGTCCTTCAGGGAAAAAGTATCCGCATAGACCTTACAAAGGATCTGAACATCCACCGGGACTGGATACCCGCATCGAGCGTCGTGTTTGTCCCCGATGGCATTCTGGTGAGTTGGGATGATGGCACGACTTTTCTCATCAAGACCGACACCGAGGGTGGAGTGACGACCGTAAGCATTCCCGCTTCGCAGCATGAAGGTTCGGTGAATGATTACCTGCTATGGACAGCATCTCATTTTGACAACCCGCTGCCGTTCGCGCCGCTGCCTCCATACGAGTTTCCATCGCCAGAGAGCACGTTTGAGCAGTCGCTTCTCGTTACGCCTGCGGAAGCACCACCCGCAGCCCCGAATGTTGAGCCCCCTTTGGTCCCGCTTGCGCCCACACCGCCCTTGCCGAACGGCTTCCCATCCATCTCAGCGGATGCCGCTGCGGTGGTGGTGGATGAAGATAATCTTTCCGGCGGCAACCCGGGTGGCCCCGGCGATGTGGACGACAGTGCTGTGACGTTTAGCGGCACGCTCGATGGCTTGAGCTTCGGCCCGGACGGATCGGGCAACATCGTGCTGGTCGCCTCGGACAACACAGGGCTGAAGACCCTTTCGCTCCACGACATCAAGACGGTGTGGGACAACGGAACGCACACGCTGACGGGCATGGATGCGACCAACGGCGATGTCGTGTTCACCTTGCAGATCACCAATGTCGCGACCGGTGCCTACGAGTTCAATTTGCTGTCACCGCTGAGTCATCCGGTGGCCGGGACGGAGGATGATCTTCTCCTCAATGTCACCGTCAATGTCTTCGACGCCAGCGGTGATTCCGCGACTGGAAATATCAGCATATTGTTTGATGACGACACGCCCATCGTGGCGATTGCGGCGGCGCGCATGGGCATGGTGTCGCTGGACGAGACGGTCACCTCCAGCACGGCAGCAACCATCGACATCGGCGCGATTGCGAATGGCGACGACCCGGATATTTCGGGCAGCGGTGTCATTTCCCACGCCACGAGTCTGGAAGCCGTGGTCAGCCTTAGCACGGAGGCCTATGGTGCGGATGGCCCGGCACTAAGCGGAGCGAAGATCTATGCGCTCACCGTGGGTAACGGCGGCGACTCGGGCCTTTCCGTGACCGACGGCGCGCACATCACGCTCACACAACTCCCCAGCGGCGTGGTCGTGGGCACCGTGGACAGCGGCGCGTTTGCCGGTCAGGCGGCCTTCGCCGCCTCCATCGACAGCGTTACGGGCCAGCTCACCGTCGAGCAGTATCTCTCTCTCCATCAGGATTCGGCACCCAACACACCCGATGACAGCGTATCGCCGGCCTCCAACGCGCTGAACGTTACCGTGACACTCACAGACGGCGATGGTGACACAACGACTGATACTCAGAATATCAGCAATGCCATCGCGTTTAAAGATGACGGCCCCGATGCAGTGAACGACACCGACTCGATTGCCGCGGGCACTTTCGGCCCGGCCACGGGCAACGTGATCACCGACGCCGAACTCGACGGCGGCGCGGACACGAAGGGCGCGGACGGCGCGGCGGTGTTCAGTGTGGCGAGCGTCAACGTGCCCGCCAGCACGGACACCACGCCCGATGGCTCCGGCAACTTCACACTCGCAGGCCAGTATGGATCGCTCACGCTCAACACCGACGGCACCTACAGCTACACCCGCGACGCGGGCACCCCGGGCGGTGTGAACGAGGTGTTCACCTACACGCTGCGCGATGCTGATGGCGATACCGACACCGCCACGCTCACGATCG
>JBEIQV010000060.1:0-13727 GCA_040376335.1 Verrucomicrobiia bacterium
GCTGCAAGTCGTGAGCGATAAAATAGACAATGGGACCGGACGTGAGGAAAAACGGCAGGTAAAAGCAATCATACGGAGTGTCGGTAAGAAACCAGCGCCTCCAGAGCGTAAACATGAAGAGCGCGATTAAAGCGCTATGCAGAACCACCAGCCTTTGAGGAAGTGAACGCGTCATAGGACTGACAAGGTATTGAGGCGCAGGGGAGCTTGCCTTGCCATCCCTGCTATTTCCCCGTCGTTTCCGTCTTGTCCACCTTCTCCGTTTTGGCCAGCTGCTCTGCAAAGGCTTTTGCCACTTTGCTGTTTTTGCGGGGCTTGTGGATGTTCTCTGCTTTTCGCACGGAGCCTTCTTTGCTGAACGAGGCGATTGCGAGGGAGCCGACGGGGAAGTCAGTGAGTTTTCCTTTGCCGCGCGAGCCGTAGAGAGTGCCGGGGTGGATTTGGAAGACGCGTGTGCCTTGTTCGCCTTTTATACTGATGCTCGTATCGCTGACGACGGTGACGATACCGGCGTAGTCGGTTTCTGACGTGAGCGGTTTTTTAGCCGGTGTGGCGGCGATGAGGGTGGAGACGGAGAGAAGGAGTGCTGTGAGGAGTGTTTTCATGCGGGGAGGGTGAGCTTTCAAAATGAGCGGCGTCAAGCTGGCGTTGCTCAATGGCGGCTCGACTTGGACTGCGCGTCTGCGCCATGTGAAAGGGATGCGCGCTTTACTCCTCATGCTCCTCGCCACGACCTCCCTCGCTGCTGCGCCGGGCGAAAAACATCTACTCTATCTCTCCAGCCCGGATGGAGCGCAGCCGGGCGGTTTCGGCTCGGGCATCATGGTGTTCGATATTGATGACGGGCACCGCTTCGTGAGGCGCATCGAGGTGCCGTCGTTCAGGGACGGCGGTGTGCGGGGATTTGCCGCAAACGCGAAGACCCATTGCGCCTATTACACGACGACGACGCGACTGATGGGCGCGTTTGATTTGGAAAGTGAAAAGGTGGTGTGGGAGCGGCGCTACGAAGCGGGCTGCGACCGTGCGGCCATCACTCCCGATGGCAAAAAGCTCTACGTGCCGAGCGGCTGGTGGCAGCGCGGGGAGGGGGCGGGATGGTTTGTGGCCGATGCAGCGACGGGCGATGTGCTGAAGAAGCTGCCTACAAATGTTGGCGCGCATAACACCATCGCAAGTCTCGACGGGAAGTGGGTTTTCGGCGGGTCGGAGACGACTTTCCACGTCTGGCGGACGAGTGATGACACGGAGGTGAAAACCATCGCGCCCATCGGGGAAAAGGGCGTGTTCCCGTTTACCGTGAATCACGCAAACTCTCGCGCCTACATCTGCCTCGGCGGTCACGTAGGCGTGGACATCGCGGATTTGGAGAACGGAAAAATCATCGCGCGCATCATGGCCAAGGACGACACGGGAAAGGAAATCACCCATCGCACGCACGGCTGCGCGCTAACGCCGGACGAGAGTGAATTGTGGATGAGCGATCAGGACGGCAAGCGGCTTTATGTTTTCGACGCGACACAATCGCCGCCGGTGCAGACGGGCCATGTGGACTTGAGCACGGGCGGTCATGGCTGGGTGACGTTCAGCCTCGATGGCCGCTACGCGTGGTGCCACACGGCGGATGTGATTGATGCGAAGACGAAAAAGATTGTCGCTACGCTGAAGGACGACGCCGGAAAGCCGGTATGCAGTTCGAAGTTCATCGAGGTGGTGTTCAAAGACGGAAAGGTCGTGGCGGTGGGCGACCAATTCGGGCTCGGAAGGAAGCAGTAGCGGGTGACAATGGTTGGGCTCGCTTGCACCTGACTTGCTTTGGTAACAACAACTATGACTTCGCTCCGACTGCTCATCGCGATCTTTCTCTGCACGCTTTTGTCCGTGAGGGGGGAGGATACTTACGAGGTTCGGTTGCATCGTCCGGCAAAAGCAGGAGACCGCTTTCGTATCGCCGCCAAGATCGCCATCGAGAGCGAGACTTCCACCACTTTTGACAATCTGGGTATTGACATGACTCCACCTGCCGCTACCGCTTGTGGTGTGCGATGGTGTTGAAGGGAACTGGCGAGACCAGGACGGACTGTTGGGCCAAACGGTAGAACAGTTTGCCGCGCGAGGCGGAGGTGCGCCGATTAAAGCGAAACGTGAATTCGTTGAGATAGTCTTCAAGATGTTCATGGGCGATGCCCCCTTGATGAGTGCCCATCAGCCAACGTTTGAGCAACGAAATGACTCGATGCACGCGCGGCAGCAAATGCTCGGCGTCGGCCGGTTGATGCTTCTGGATTTGGCGGTCATGCACATAGCCTTCGAGTTCACGGTAGGCTTGCAGGCCATCGCTCACGACCGTGCTGCCCGGTTCGATGGATTGCTGGATGAATCCATGGAGCGTCGCCCGGCTGGTGTCGGGAATATATCGCAACCGGATGCGACCGATGCCTTCGCCATTGGCTTCGGCAGCCACGGCAATCAAGGCCTTGGCGATCGTCTCGCGGCCCCGGACCCCAGATTCTTCTGTGCCCCAATAGGCCTCGTCCACTTCGACCACTCCTTGCAAGCGCTCTCGTCCGGGCCGCACCATCGCCCGGCGCAACTTGTGCAGCAGTGTCCAGGCGTTCTTGTAGCTGCCCAAACCAAGCACACGCTGCAAACCCAAGGCGCTGATGCCATTTTTCTGGGAAGTCACCTGCCACATGGCCCGAAACCAAATCGTCAGCGGCAGTTTGCTGTCTTGGAAGATCGTGCCAGCCATGACCGAGGTTTCCCGACGGCAGTTTTCACAACGCCAAAGATGGCGTCGGATCGCCAACCCTCCGCCACCGCAGGCGGGACAAACAAAACCCTGTGGCCACCTCAAGGCAAACAGATAGGCGCGGCAACCCGCTTCGTCACTGAAGCGCCGTTCCAGTTCCAGCAGCGTGCGTGGATAATCCTCTGTCATCGCAGAAAACACTACCACTGGGGGTCGGTGGAGTCATGTCAATACCCACATTTGACAATGAGGATGCTGATGTGGAAAAAGTGAACGCGGCCTGCAAATTCACCGGCGAATTGGGTGTGGTGGCCGTGACAACGAAGGGACTCGTGAGTGAATTGAAACTGAAGATCGCGGATGTCGAATGTGTGAGTGACGGTGCTAAGTCAGATTTTTTCAAATCGGGCGATGTCATCCACGTGCGCTACGATCGTGAGGAAAAAGCGGTGGAGGTAAATGGCAGCGAGCCCGATGAATTGCAGGGCACGGTGATTGACGATTTGCTTTCAGTCGCGAGCGATACCGAGCCGACCGACGACGAGGTGTATGGCACGAAGGAAAAAGTCGCACCCGGCGCTGAGTGGCCGATGAACTCGGAACTCGCGGCGAAGAGTTGGAGCGAGGAGGGCTTTGAAGGAATGAAAGCTGGCGACATCAAGGGCACGACCAAGCTCGTGGAAACCACCACACTCGACGGCCAGCCTGCGTTGAGATTTCGCGGCGCGCTCAAAGTCAGCAGTTCCAAGATGAAAATGCCGCGTAACCCCGATGAGATCAAAACGAAGCATTTTTCGTTGGAAGCAAGTGACGACACGGAGATTCCCGTGGACCCCACAGCGATGTCGAGCCGTGTGAAATTGCAGGTGAAAATCGAAGTGGAGTCCGGCGGGAAAATCGATCAAGACGGCGAGACGGTGAAAGTGAACATCAAAACCCGTCACCGCTACGCCTACGAGGTCGTCGAGACGCCGGTGAAGTAACGGCTACGCGAACAGTCGCGCCCAATCTGCTTCGTTGAAGCCGACGGCCCCACTTTTGGCGGTGAGCGCAAAGGGGCGTTTCACGAGGTTGCCGTTCTTTGCAAGCAGTGCGAGCGCTTCGTCGAGGCTCATGGCATGAAGGCGCTCACTGAGCTTCATGGCGCGGTAGTCGAGGCCGCTTGTATTGAAGAGACGACGGAGTTCGCCGACGTGGCCGAGCATCGTGCGAAGCTCCGCCACGGCCGGCGGGCGCTCGCGGATTGGGATGACTTCATGTGGGATGTTGTGTGCATTCAGAAAGCTCACGGCTTTCCGGCAGGTGCTGCATTTCTCGTAGGTGTAAACGCGAAGGCTCATGGATTATCTGTAGGTGAATCTGGCAGCGGCTTCCACTGTTCCCAATCGTAGGACTCCATCGGGACGAAATGCTTTTTGTAGTCGTAGATGGATGGCTCGCGGTAGCAGTAGCCGGGGTAGTGCCAGCGTTTGCCTGCGCGTTTTGCGACGGTGAGTTCCCAAAGCATCGTCGCGGTGCCGAGCGAGCGGTGTGATTCATTGGGATCAAAGAAAGCGTAGAGACCCGAGACCCCGGTCGCGCCCACGTCCATGTAGCTGGCGGCAATCAAGCGGCCAGTGAGATAGGTGCCGATTTCGAGGGTGATGCACGGCACGGCGTGCGGCGCGGGGCCGAGGAAATCTTCAAGAGAGTTTGGGATGTTGTCTTTGAAGCGCATTTTGTGTGCGTCGAAGAGCCGCTGCCGCTCATCGTCAATCACTGCGCGTTTTACTTTCACGACCAAGTCTTCGTTTTTGCGCAGCACACGGCGCTGGCTTTTGCTGGCGATGAAGCGTTCCACATCAATCCGAAGGGGCATGACGTGCCGCAGCCCGTCGGTCGTCACCGCCTCGCGGTAGCGGTAAAAAATCGGCCCGAAATGACGCCAACCCGCGAGCCAGAGCGCATCCATCTGCTCGGGCGACTGGTTCCAACTCACGAAATGTTCGTCATGCACTGGCTGCATGGAGCGAACGTGAAGCAGCACATCACAATTTTCCACCGCAGAATATGGTTTCCGTCTTGTCGAGTCGGCGATGATTTATTGGACTACTGCTATTTCGCACATGAGTCCATGCTCCCTCCGCCCTCGCAAACCATTCGTCGGTCTCGTGCTCTTTGCGCTGGCTGGGATCGCGCTGGCGGAGCGATGGCCGCAGCCTGCGTGGATCGTGATTTGCGGAGCGGGTGCAGTGGGCGCGCTGCTGTTGATTTGGAGAAATGCGTGGCTTTGTCGCGTGTTCGCTGGCGTCGTATTTTTCGCTCTTCATGTATTGAGACAGCAGGGAACGGCGGTTGATTTTGCGCGCACGCTGGAGTCAGGCCCGCAGACGGCGGAGGCTGTGGGTGTGGTTTGGTCGGAGCCTGAGAGTTTTGTAGGAGGGCGAGGGGAGAAGCACGCGCGGTTTGAACTTAAACTGCGCACGCTGCACGTGGGAGCAGGGGATGTTTCGGTGGGTGGATTATGTCTCGTGCGATGGCGCGGACTGGCTCCGAAATATGGCGATGTGGTTTCGATCAAGGGTGCGGCGCGTCAGCTCGCGGGGATGCGAAATCCAGGTGAATTCGACAATGCGACGTGGCTTCGGCGTCACGGCGTGAACTTCGAGATCGCTATGCGTAATGAGAGCGATTGCGAAATTGTCGGCAAAGGCGAGGGCAGTCCGATTCAAGTTTTTGCCATCGCAGTGAGAGAGTGGGTGAAGGAGCGATTGGAAATCGGTCTCGCTGACGCGCCAAATGAGACGGCGCTGATCGAGAGCATGGTGCTAGGCATGCGCGGTGAAACTCCCGCTGAAATGAAGGCGATGTTTCAAAAGACAGGCACGCTGCATCTTTTCGCCGTGAGTGGGCTGAACGTGGCGATGCTCGCGGCTATCGCTTGGTATTTGTTGAAGCCGCTGCGCTTTTCGCGGGCGGTGGCGTTTTTTGTGATCATGCCGCTACTCATCGCTTACGCAATCGCGACGGGCCTTGGTGCGAGCTGCGTTCGTGCGACGGTCATGGCCGGGTTATTTCTGGCTGCACCGATCGCGGGCCGTCCGGCGGTGCCACTGAACAGCATCGCCGCAGCAGCGCTGGCGATTCTCGCATGGGAAACCAACGAACTATTCTCGCCGGGCTTCCAGCTTTCGTTCGTGCTCGTGCTCATGATCATGCTGCTTGCGGAGCCAATCGCCCGGCGCGTTGAGAGCATCGCAAAGCCTGATGATTTTATCCCTGTGGAATTATGGACAGCCTCGCAGAAAACACGCATGGCGCTTTGGAAAATACTGTCGCAGGCGACTGGCGTGACCATCTCAGCGTGGCTGGGCTCGCTGTTTTTTATGGCGGGATATTTTCATCTCATCTCGCCAGTCGCTATCGTCGCAAATGCTGTGGCGGTTCCGCTCGCATTCTTCGTTCTGGCTCTCGGATTGATGTCGCTGATCGTGAGCTTTGTGAGTGTGCCGCTGTTGACTGTCGTGAATTGCGCGAACTGGGCGTGCGCAAAGTTGCTGTTGCTGGTTGTGGCGTTCTTTGCGCGTGTGCCGGGCGGTCATGTTTATGTCGAGTATCCGCGACTCGGGCCGGCCCTGCTTTGCGAAATCACCGTGCTGGATGTCGGTCAGGGCGCAGCTATTCATCTGCGAGCAGGGCGTGGTGACTGGATGTTTGATTGCGGGCATCTGCGCGACTACGAGCGCACCGTTCTACCATATCTCCGCTCCCGTGGTGTGAATCGTCTCGACGGTCTCATCCTCAGCCATGGCGACAGTTCGCATATCGGCGGGGCGGTGCCGTTACTCTCCGATTTCTCGCCTTCGTGGATTGCGGATACGCCATTCACCGACCGCTCTTCATCGCGTCGCGATTTACACATGGAATTTGCAGCGCACAGATTTGGGCGTCGTATTTTCAAACGCGGCGATGAAGTGACTCTTTCGCCTAAAGTGAAATTGCGCGTGCTCTATCCGCCTTCGGAAATCATGCGCAGTTCCGCAGACGACAAGGCGCTAGTCTGCTCCATTGAGGCCGATGGACTTCACGTGCTGTTGATGTCGGACGCAGGCTTTTTTACTGAGCAATGGCTGCTGGCTAACGAGCCGGACTTGCGAGCAGATGTGCTTGTGATGGGCTGGCACGACAAGGACTTCAGCGGAACGCCGGATTTCCTCTCAAAGGTGCAGCCACACGTAGTCGTCTGCTCCGAACCGCCTTTCGGCACGCCGCCGGAAAAATTTGATGCATGGGCAAAGCCACTCGAACAAAAAGGAGTGCGAGTTTTTTCGCAGCTAGAGTGCGGAGCCGTCCAAATCGAACTTCGCACAGACGGCGAGGTGAGCGTCGTGCCCGTCGTTCAGTAAACGGTTAGATTTTCCTCAGCCGTGCGCGGTGAATGGGGAGGCCTTGCGCTAGGAAATGCTGCTCGAAATCAGTGCGCGGGTAATCCGGTTCCTCGATCCACTCAATGCGCTCGAATCCTTTCGCGCGTGCGAGCACTTTTTCGATCCACTGAAAATACGGGAGGTCGTCCGTTTTGATGCGCACTTCGCCGCCGGGCGCGACGAGTTGATGCAGCGCGACCATGAACGCATCTTGAAACAAACGTCGCTCGTGATGGTGGCGCTTTGGCCAGGGATCGGGGAACCCGACGTGAACCACCTCCGCGCAACCGACGGGCAGCAACCACTGCGCAGCGTAGAGGCTTTCAAGACGAAGGATGCGCGCATTCTCGAATCCTGCGCGACCAATGGCTCGGGAGACTTTTTCGATGCGCCCCAGTAGTCGCTCGGTGCCGAGGAAATTGCGCTCCGGATAACGCTTCGCCATCGCAAGGAGAAACGCGCCATCGCCACAGCCGAGGTCAACTTCCAGCGGTGCGGTGCGCTCGAAAATCTCACTCATCTCTGCGCGTTGGAAATGATCTTTTGGCGTCCATATCGCGCGCTCTGCAGCGGCGATAAATGCGGCGTGTTGCTGTTTGTTCACGCGGCGGTTTAGTGAGGGGAAGAGCCTTTGCGCAAGTGCGGCCTTCGTGGGATGTGTCTTGCAGTCGTTCGCATCAGCCCTTCGTCACCGCTTCATCGAGATTGAAGAGGGCGCGGGCGAGGACGGTCCAGGCGGCGCGTTCCGGGGTTGCGTCCTTTTCGCCGGTTACTTTTGCGGCATCGAGTTCCTTTGCGGCGAAGCGCGTTTGCTGGGCTTCGTAAAATTTCACGAGGGCCGTGCGCTCCTCGTCCGCCGGTTTGCGTCCGAGGACGCGCAGATATGCTTCGTTCACGCGCTCATCCACGCTGCCTTCGCGTGTGGTGAGGATTTTTCCGAGTGCGCGTGAGGCTTCGAGGAAAATCACGTCGTTCAGCAGCGAGAGGGCCTGCAGTGATGTATTCGAGACATCGCGGTGTGTGATGCAGGATTCGCCGGTGGGTGCGTCGAATGTGTTGTAGAGGCCGAACGGTGCGGTGCGCTTGGAAAATGTGTAGAGGCTGCGGCGGTAGCGATCCTCGCCGTTGCTGGCGTTCCAGCCGCCGCCGCCGTAGGCCGTCTCCGTCACGCTCGCGGGCTGCGGCGGGCGCACGCTGGGGCCGCCGATTTTCAGCGCGAGCAGATCGCTCGCACGCAGGGTGGAGTCGCGGATGATCTCGGCATCGAGCCGCACGCGCGGGAAGTGCGCGAGCAGGCGGTTTTCCGGGTCGCGCGCGAGTGCCTCCGGCGTCGTGCGGGATGACTGCCGGTAGGTCGCGCTCGTCACGATCAAGCGGTGCAGTTTTTTCTGCGACCAGCCGCTATCCATGAACTCCACCGCGAGCCAGTCGAGCAGTTCGGGATGCGATGGCGTGTCGCCTTGCAGTCCGAAATCCTCGGTAGTCTTCACTAGGCCGCGTCCGAAAAAGCCCGCCCATGCGCGGTTCACCACGACGCGTGCAGTGAGCGGATTTTCACGCGCGACGAGCCATTTTGCGTAGGAGAGACGGTTCGGCGGCGTGTCCTTTGGCAGCGGGTTCAGCACACTGAGCACGCCGGGTTCGACGCGTTCGAGCGGCTGGAGGTATTCGCCACGGTTGCGCAGGAAAGTGGGTCGTGGATTCGATGCGGGGCGCTCCTGGAAAACGAGCGTCGTCTTCGCTTGCGCGGGTTTGAGCAAAGAGCGGATCGTCTTCGCATCGTTCGCAAACTGAGGCAGCGAGAGCAGAAATGCCTCCCGAAGTTTTCCCCGTTGCGCGGCGGTCAGTTTATCATCCGGCACGCTCAGCAGCGTTTCGGTTTCCTGCGCCATATCGAGGGCGGGAGACTCGGCATCGCCTGTTGTGACGGAGATGCGGAAGCACCCGAGACTGCACGCGTAGTGCCGCCCCATGATCATTTTCAGCGTCCATTCCTTCGCGGCGGGTGCCGGTGCTGCGAGGCGGAAAATCGCCATGTGTCGCTCACCGGGGCGGTTTGAGGTGCTCCAGCCGGTCTGCGTATCGCCGTCCGTTGCGAGTTTCGCGGAGCCTCTGTTGCTGCTGATTGCGAGATTGGAATAATCCTCGATGGCGATTGGAAATCTCACCGGTTGTCCGTCCGCGCTGAGTTGGAATTCACCGAGGAAAAAGTCGCCCTTTGGCCCTTCGTAATACGCCATGCCAGGGCCGTGCGCAGGCAGCGAATCGTCGGGCAGCGCCTCCAGTCGCACCGCCGTCACACCGGCAGGCAAATCGCGGAATTTCAGTTCATACGTGTCGCTCTTGGTAAAATCACCGCTCGCGAGAATGGACGCGTCCTTCCGAACGGTGAGCAGTGGCAAGTTCGACTTCGCCTCCACGGGAACGAGAGGCTGCCAGTGAACCGCGCTCTTGCGTTTATCTGCCAGCCACGCGACGAAATCTTTTTCCAGCGCCTGCTTTCTGCGCGCGGCGATTTGCTGCGAATCCGCAGGCGGCGCACCCACGCTGAGACGCACGCGACCGAGCGTGTGCTCCTGCCCCCACTGCTGCTCCAGTTTCACCACGAGACGCGTGCCGCCGGGAAATTGGATCGGCTTTTCGAAAGTGAACGTCGCCGAGCGGTTCACGTTCATCTTCTTGTCGTTCAGATCCACGCCCCAACCGGTTTCGGGTTTTCCATCAATCGCATCGCCCACCGGAAAGCTCGGTTGATTCGCGCTCGACTCTGCGCGCACAATTTTCACCGGCTGCGTTTTGTCCGGTGCCAACTTCGCCGCAGCCAACACGCTGATCTCGGTCAGCACAAAGTTCCCGCTCTTCGCACGGCCCGGCGCTTTGTTTGGAAAGGTCGCATCGGCGAGGGCTTCGAGTTTCAATTCGCTGATCTCCGCGCTCTCGCTTTCGATGACGATGGTGGTCGTTTCTTTCTCCGGGCCGTTGGGCGGAAAGAGCGCCGAATTGTCATTGAGCAATTTCGCCTGCGTGCCGCTCGCCGTCTGCACGCTGAGGGGACGCAACGCTGTCCACTTTTCCGTATCGAGCGGATATTTCTCCGGCAGCTCCGCGAGCTTCTTCGCCGCGTTCTCGACATTCTGTTTCGCCGCTTCCACCGCCTCGGGGGAGGGGAGATCCAGATCGAGTTCGTCCGCATTATCCATGAACGCCATCATCTGAAAATACTCACGATGCGGGATCGGATCGTATTTGTGCGTGTGGCACTGCGCGCAGCCGAGCGTGAGGCCGAGCCACGTCGCGCCCGTCGTCGCCACGCGGTCGGTCATGGCGTTGAAGCGAAACTCCAGCGGGTCAATTCCACCTTCTTCGTTCAGCATCGTGTTGCGGTGAAAGCCCGTCGCCACCTTCTGCTCGCGAGTCGCCCCCGGCAGCAGGTCGCCCGCGATTTGTTCGATGGTGAATTGATCAAACGGCATGTCCGTGTTCAGCGCATTGATGACCCAGTCGCGCCACGGCCAGATGCTGCGCTCGCGGTCCTTTTCGTAGCCGTTCGTGTCTGCGTAACGCGCGAGGTCGAGCCACCGGCGCGCCCAGCGCTCACCGTATTGCGGCGAGGCCAGCAGCTTGTCGGCGAGCGATTCGATTGCACCCTGCCGGTTTTCTGCGGCGGCTTTTACGAAAGCATCCACCTCCGCCGGTGTCGGCGGCAGACCGATGAGATCCAAATGGAGACGCCGGCACAGCGTGGCCGCATCGGCCTCGGGCGACATCTTCAACTGATTCGCCGCGAGTTTCTGCGCGATGAACGCATCAATCGGATTGCGAAGCTCCTCCGCGTGCGGCGGCAGCTCCGCCTTCTTCGGCGCGACGAAAGCCCAGTGCTGTTTGTATTCCGCGCCCGCCGCGATCCATCGCTTCAGCACATCCTTCTGCTCGGGCGTCAGCACCTTTTTCATCGAAGGCGGCGGCATCACCTCCTCCTCGTCCTTGCTGAAAATGCGCGTCACCAGTTCGCTCTCGTCCGGCTTTCCGGGCACGATGGCGACGCTGTCGGACTTCGCCTTGCCCGTCGCCGACTCCCTCAAATCCAGCCGCAGCTTTCCCTTCAGCGTCTTGTCGTCCGGCCCGTGACATTTGTAGCAGTAGTTCGACAAAATCGGGCGCACATCGCGTGTGAAATCCGGCGCATCGGCGGCGAATGCGGGAACTGCTGCGATGGCAATGGCGAGAAATGCTTTCATGGGCTTCCATCATGTAACCGCGACCGAGGGCGATGTCTTTGAAAAGTCTCACCGTCGCAGAATGAAATTACCGGCCTGCTGAGGCATCCACCCTTTCGCGCAGAAACTCATCACCGGTATTCCAAGGCCCCATTTTTCTCCGCCCAAAAAATCTCGCGCCAAGCCTCCAAGGCGCAAAGTCCTGCGCAGGTTGCGAAAACAAGCCATCCGTGAAAACGCTGGAGACGCCTTGTAGTGCGGTGGCAAGCGAAGCGCGACACCGCCTTGGAAGCGCCACGCTCGTGCAAGTGCGCGAGGGGTATTCCAAGGAAGGGTTGGTGGGTAATTTGCGCCGTTGTCCTGCTTGCGAAGGCGGCGTGGCGCTGCCGCTTCCCGCCGCACTACAAGGTTCGTGCTCGCACTAACATTCGCATTGCCCGATCCCGCGCTTTCCGCAAAAATCCCCTGCCCATGCACTTCCCACCCCGTGATATCCCAACGAATCTGTTCCCCATAAAGGCATGCAAAAACACAACGATTCGTTTGTGATCCACTAGAGAATATGACGCACCTCGAACTGCTCGGATCCGAACTCAAGAGCGACTTCTTGAACGACCTATTCGAGACCTACGATGTCCAGGTTGTATACGAATACGATCGAACCCATGAAGGGATCGCGGATGAGTATCAGGCCGAGATTCCGGATCTGGGTTTGCAGTTCGTTTTTGACAAACACCAGATGCTGAAGACGCTCTTCATGACGCCAGTTGAGGTGACAACCTTTAACCCTTTCGAGGCTGATCCCAGCATGCACAAGTTTTCAACAAAGGCAGAGGCTGTTCGCTACGCACGAGACAACGGATTGAAAACGGCAGAGGGCACGGCTGAGTTCATGGGAGAACAAAAGGATTGGATTCGGTTCGAGGGGGCTACCCACTCAATGCATTACGAGTATGTGGACGCAAAGCTGCGCATGATTACCCTGCAAATGACCAATGCCTAACAAATAGAGGCAGCGCCGATGAAGGAAGGTTGGTCAAGGGTGATGTGGAGGGAAGTAGGGGCAGGTAGATCTGAATTTCCCCGGCAACGTTGCCCAGTTTTCCCTCGGTATCCTCATCTGTGATGTCGGCCACCCGCGCGGGGGCGGCTTTGTCCGGCTCTGCCCAAAGCGAAACAGCAGCGTTGCGTTGACGATGGAGGCATCATCGGGCACGTTGCGCCTATGAGCACGCTCGCAGAAATCGAAGAGGCGATTGAGACACTGCCGGAGGATGAAGTGGAGACGCTTGCCGCATGGCTGGCCCGGCGGCGTGCGCGGCATTCCTCATCTGCAACCGGCAAGCGGGAGGCAGTCGCGGCTTTCCTCCATCGCTGGACTGGCGCAGGCGCTCCGATGAAGGATGCCGACCTCGATGCGGTGCGGACGGCGCGTTTGATGGAAAAGCACGTGAAGTAGGCGATGCGGATTTTTCTCGATACGAATGTGCTGCTCGATGTTTTCCTGAGCCGCCCCGGCGCTCCCGCGAGCGCAGCGGTCATCAAGGCTTGCGGAGAGCCGCAGAACGACGGGTTTGTCGCCGTGCACACGCTCTCGAATGCTTTTTACCTCATCGAAAAGCAGCGCAGTCGGGGCGAGGCGTGGGAGTTCATCCGCGATGTGCTCTCGTGGGCATCCGTGGCGGAAATCTCCACGACCGATGCAAGGCGCACACAAGCGATGGGGATGAGCGATTTTGAAGACGCCCTGCAAATCGCCGCCGCCGAGGGTTGCAATGCGGATGTCATCGTGACGCGGAATGTGCGGGATTTTGCGGGGAGGACTTCCGTGAGGGTGGTGCAGCCCGATGACTTCACGCCATAAAGGGAAAGTAGGAACGCACAGGCCCTTGCATTGTCGTGAAGGAAGCTCGCTTTGCCGGCTGCGTTGTTGAAAGATCGCACGCAGTCCAACGTATCTGTCTTTGCCATGAAAATTATCGCTCTTCTTTCCCTGATTGCCGTGCCGCTTTTTGCCGCTCCCAAGGAAGCGTCGGTGACGCTGAGTCTCGAAACACTTGGTGAGCAGCGCCAGTTCAAGGCGAGTTCCATGCTGGAGCTGCGCTTTGCGATGCCGATGGTTGCCGAGGATGTGGTGGGGAAAGCGGTGGAGTCGCCGCTTGTCATCAAGCCGGCACTGGCGGGGAAATGGCTGTGGCTTTCGCCGAAGAGCGGTGTCTTTCAGCCGACGGAGCCGCCGCCGCTCGCGACCAGTTATCAGCTCACGTTGCGTGGTGATTTGAAAAAGGCGGACGGCAAATCGTTTTCCGGATCGCTCAAGGAGACGGTGAGTTCGCCCGCGTTTCGCGTGAA
>JBEIQV010000043.1:0-15542 GCA_040376335.1 Verrucomicrobiia bacterium
GAAGGGTCCACCGCGTCGCTGTCTCCGACGATTTCGCCAAACTCCGTGCCGTCGTCTTCATTCATCGGCGCATCTAGCGATGCGGGACGAATGCTCACGGTGCGGAGCTGCGAGAGCTTGGATGCGGAAATGCCGACTTCCTCTGCCAATTCCTCATCGGTGGGCTCGCGGCCTAGTTCTTCGCTCATACTGATGGCGACGCGGCGAATCTTGGAGATTTTGTCCACAAGATGGACGGGCAGGCGGATGGTCTTCGATTGGTTGGCCAGTGCGCGCTTGATGGATTGTTTGATCCACCACGCTGCGTAGGTCGAGAGCTTGCCGCCCTTAGCAGGGTCGAAGCGCTCCACGGCCTTCATCAAGCCGATGTTGCCCTCGGAGACGAGGTCGAGCAGTGGCAGGCCAAGATTGCCGTAATCATGGGCGATTTTGACCACAAGGCGGAGGTTCGCCTTGATCATGTGTGTGCGAGCCTCCTTGTCGCCTCGCTTGATGCGGGCGGCGAGTTTGATCTCCTCTGCGGGGGTCAAAAGCGGCGTTTTGCCGATTTCTCGGAGGTAGATTTTGAATCCTGAATCTGAATCATCGTAGCGGGACATATGGCACCTTCTCTTTCTAGTGGTTGTAGCAGTTTGGTTTCGGGTCTGTTTGTTTCTCTGCTTTTTGGTTGTTTGTTTTTCTGTCGGATAAAGTTTTCACAGGAGTTTCGTTGTCACTCCATTGTATGGACGTATCAATAGCGGCTTCCGTTCCAAGAGGTCAATCATTTTTTTATCACTCTGGCTGGTCGTTAATGTGATTAAGGTCATGTTCTCTTGGATTGCTCTACCTAGGATACGTTCAAAGATATTCTTTTATTTGAAAAATATTTCACCACCCATCTGAGCAAGGCCTCATTTTTTCTCAAAATCTGGATATTCCCCAATCATTCTTAAGAAAACCACTCCCCGAAGCCGAACCTGAGCAGTGACCCACCCTCAAAGTTGAGTGGCATCACGCCTTTGTGGGTATTTTCCAAAGTCGCCAGCAGTCCCCGCAAAAACCTCCCACAGCGAATTCGCGCGATAATCTGGAACTACAAACTTGCTTCTTCCCCGTTCCTTCCGCCCTCATCTGCCCATGCAGCTTATTGATGGAAAAGCGATCGCCCAACGAATCAACGAACAAACCCGCGCAGCAGTCGCGGAGCTAAAAGCGAAAGGCATCACGCCGGGCCTCGCCGTCGTCGTCGTGGGCGACGATCCCGCATCACACGCCTACGTGCGCAGCAAGGAACGCACAGCAGCAGACCTCGGGATGCACAGCGTAAAAATCGAGATGCCAGCCGCGACCACGCAGCAGCAATTGCTCACGGAAGTCCACCGCCTCAACGCCGACCCGGCTATTCACGGCATCCTCGTGCAGTCGCCGCCGCCGAAGCACATTGACGAACGCGCCATCGTCGAGGCACTCGACCCACGCAAGGACGTGGACGGCTTTCACCCCGTAAACGTCGCCAAGGTCGCGATGGGCGATGCCGACGCGTTCGTCCCCTGCACACCGCTCGGCTGCCAGCGCCTGCTCATCGAAAGCGGCATCGAAACAGCCGCGGCGAACGTCGTCGTGCTCGGGCGCTCGATGATCGTCGGAAAGCCGATGGCGTTTCTTTTGATGAACAAAGGCCGTGGCGGCGATGCGACCGTGACCGTCGCGCACTCACGCACGAAGAACCTCGCGACAGTTTGCGCGCAGGCGGACATCCTCATCGCGGCCATCGGGCAGCCGGAGTTTGTAAAAGCGAATTTTGTCCGCGAAGGCGCGGTGGTCATTGATGTAGGCATCAACCGCGTCGCCGATCCCAGTTCGCCAAAAGGCTCGAAACTCGTAGGCGACGTGGCCTTCGCCGAAGTCGCGCCAAAGTGCCGCGCCATCACGCCAGTGCCCGGCGGAGTCGGCCCCATGACCATCGCCATGCTCATGCACAACACCGTGCTCGCCGCACAGCGGGCGGGAAAGTGAGCAAAAATCTCGTCAGCACAGCAATCTGGCGGCTGACGCTCACGACTGCGGCATGGGGACTCAGCTTCCCGACTGCAAAGGCAGTGATGCTCGCGCAAGCCGCTGTTCTTCCGGGGCGGCCAGAGTGGTTTCACGCAGCGTTCATTTTGTTTAATCGCATGCTCATCGCGACCATTGTGATGGCGCTTCTGCTACGCGGAAAAATGCGCGGCTTCACGCGGCTCGAATTTCGACAAGGTTTGGAACTGGGCATCTACGGCGGGCTCGGAATGCTGCTCCAAACCGACGCACAAAACTACATCGCCGCGAGCACCTCGGCGTTCTTCACACAATTCACCTGCGTCTTCGTCCCACTCGTCATCGCGATCCGATCCAAACGAATGCCCTCGGCGTATGTCATCATCGCCTGCGTGCTCGTGATGGCCGGCTGCACCGTGCTGAACGGAGTCGAACTCGGCTCAATCAAGCTCGGACGCGGTGAATGGGAGACAATCCTCGGCGCGGCACTTTTCACCGGACAGATCCTCTGCCTCGAACGCCGCGAGTTTCAGCAAAACGACATGGGACGCGCGGCCACGATGATGTTTGCAGTGAAGGGCGCTGTGCTGCTGCCATTCGCACTCGTCGGCGGCGGAAGCGGAATCCTCCACGCCTATTCATCCATCGGCGTCCTCTCCATGACGATACTGCTCGCTCTCGTCTGCACCGTATTTGCCTACGCAACGATGACCCGCTGGCAAAAGTTCGTGACCTCCACACAAGCCGGATTGATCTACTCCACGGAACCCATCTTCGCATCCATCTGGGCGCTGTTTTTACCAGCGTGGTTCTCGATGTTCGCGCACGTCTCCTACGCAAATGAGCGACTGACTTGGCAACTCTTCGCAGGTGGCGCGCTCATCCTCGCAGCAAACCTCCTCCTCATCCTCCGCCCGAACCAGCCCCCACACGGCAGCATCCCGCCGGTGACGTAGTTTTCTTCCGCGTTGAAAAGAATGGCAGCGCCTACGGGATTCGAACCCGTGTAACAGCCTTGAGAGGGCTGCGTCCTAGGCCTCTAGACGAAGGCGCCATTCACGAAAGCGCGGAGAAGTTACCGACCTAAACGATCACGGGCAATAGGAATGTTGGATCAGATTATCTACGGCGCGACGACGCGCTTCATCGAACGGGTCCATTGTCGGCTCGATACGTGTTTGATCGAGTCGGTGCAGTGCCACGCGCTGGCGCTCCTTCACCAGCGGTGCGATGCCTTTGTCGAGCGCGAGCATCTTTTTGTAGAGCGTGTTGTAGTAGCGCTTCATGGCTTCGCGCTTCTCAAAATCCGTCTTTGCTTCTCGCGAATCTTCCCACGCAGCTTGCACATTCGCGTCAGTTGCTGCGCGGTTGCGTGCTTCGCGATAGCGGATACGCAAATCCAAGTCCTCCGAGGTGGTGGGCGGTTTCAGCGAGGTGCCTGTGCGCGGCTTCTCTGGGCTGCGCTTCGCGGATGGCGGAACGTTGTCCGGCAATACCGATGGGGCGGGTTTCAGGCGCCCGCCGGGCTGGCCTTTGAGAAGATCACTCTCGTCCTCTGGCGCAGGCAGAGCGGGCGGTTCGGGCTTGGACGCTTCCGACTCGGGTTTTTCCTCGGGCTTGGCGTCTTGCGCAAAAGCGGGGAGGGCGAGGAAGAGCGAAAATAGAAGCGTTTTCATGGCGGAAAAATTTGTCCCTGGAGGCTATGCGCACATTTTTCATTTGAAAAGCCCGCCCTTCTCGCGAATTGCAACTCTGTGCCAAGCACCATTCAGCCCGCCGCGCCGCGCCGCATCACGCTCGACCTCGCTCCTGCCGAGGTCGCCGCACGGCTGCGTTATCTGCCGGGTCTTGTTTTTTTTGATTCCGCAAAAGCCGACGCCGATGCGATCTCCATCGTTGCTGCGGCACCGGATGCGGAATTTCGCGGGCACATCTCTCGCGACTGGACCGCTTTTAGCACAGCGCTCGCGGAACGCGCAATCGCAGGCGGGCGCGATGACGGACTGCCGCACGGATTCGCAGCGGGCAGCATCGAATATGACGGCACATTCCATTTCGCCTTCTACGAAAACGCGCTCATCTATCGCCACGCCACGCAGCAATGGCATGAGACAGGCGACCTCGCCTCGCGACTCACGGACGACACGACTGCGCACTGCGAACGTCCCAATTTTCGCCACGCGCTAGCGCCGGAGGAATACCACGCGATGGTGCATCGCGCGCAGGAATACATCGCCGCCGGCGACATCTATCAAGTGAACCTCACGCATCGTTTCGCCTCCCCGTGGTGCGGCGACCCGTGGGCGTTTTACGAAGCGCTCCGCCATTATTCGCCTGCGCCGCACGCTGCGTTTATGAGCCTCGGCGGGCGTAGTATTCTCTCCGCATCGCCCGAGTGTTTTTTGAAAATGAGCGGCTCCAGCGTGCGCACGCGTCCCATCAAGGGCACGCGCCCGCGCCGCGCCGACGCGCTCGCCGATGAGCACAGCGCCTTCGATTTAATCACCTCGCCGAAGGAAATCGCCGAGTTGGTCATGATCACCGACCTTGAGCGCAACGACATCGGCCAGGTCTGCGAATTCGGCAGCGTCACCGTCCCCGAATTGCTGAAGCTCGAACGGCACGAGCAAGTCTTCCACCTCGTTTCCACCATTCAGGGCCGCCTGCGTTCGGAAATGGATCACGCCGAGGCGCTGCGTGCGTGCTTTCCCGGCGGCAGCATCACCGGCGCACCAAAAAAGCGCGCGCGCGAAATCATCGCCGAACTCGAAACCACACCGCGCGGACTCTATACCGGTGCCATCGGCTGGCTCGGCTTCAACGGCGAAAGCCAGTTCTCCATCGCCATCCGCACCGTCGTCATCGAGGGCGATGAAGCGCACTTTCATGTAGGCTCCGGCATCGTCGCCGACAGCGACCCCGCCGCCGAGTGGCAGGAGACCCTCGACAAAGCAGCCGGCATCCTCCTCGCCGCCGAAAGATTGTAATGCTCCTTGTGTTTCCCCGCAGCACCGCTACACGTCCCCCCGCATCGGGGCGTAGCTTAGCTTGGTAGAGCGCCTGGTTTGGGACCAGGAGGTCGCAGGTTCAAATCCTGTCGCCCCGACCATTTTCACTTTTGGAAAATGGCGATTCTTTTGCACAAAAAGAATCGCCCCATCTAGAAAACACCCACGCCGGGCTATCATGCAGACAATGGGCGGTTGGATACATGGCCTCATTGCGACTGCGCCCACGGGCGGCGCATACAGTGAGAAACACTTGGGATGGCACGCGCGATGTTTTGGACAGGAAGGAAAACAAGGTTAGCGCGACGAATATTTCCACGTATCACTACTGGGTGAGTGCGATAATCCAAATGATCGTTCCCAGCTTTCCTCCTGCTTCCCCAACCTGCACGGGTATGATCACGCTCGAACCACCCGCACCCGCACACACTGAAGGTATTTTTGGTGTGTGAGATTGGCGTTTAGTTCTGCGTCTCAAAGTTCACCACCACAGGCTGGCCGGCGATGTAGGTGTTTGCAAAGTTCGCGGCGCTCACGTTGGCGGTGTCGGCGTCTGCACCACCGTCGAATTTCACGGGTCCCTTGAACTCCGCATGTCCTAGCGCCGTGTTGTTACCGATGTTCAGGGTATCCGCTCCGGCTCCCGTGAGGATGGTGACGGGGCCGCGGAAAAGGGTGGGGATGCCACTGTTCGCATTATCGATTGTCACCACGTCCATGCCGCCGGCGGTGTCCAACTTGAATGCGGCCCCTGCCACGATGTCGGCGACTTGAACGGTATCCACGCCATCGCCCAGTTTTAGCGTCATCGCCGCTTTGAATGTGGCTCCGGCAAACGTGAGTGCTCCTGCCTGGCCCACTTGGTTTGCGGCCATCACATTGATAGCGCCTGTGAATATCGTCTGCCCCGTTCCCGCAAATTGTGCGGTGTAAGCTCCGGTGCCAAAGTTTGCGGTAATGGCCCCCATCGTTCCAAGCGGCACGGATGCTACCAGCACATCCGTGCCACTGCCGCCGATATACTTCACACCGCCTGCCTTGCCACTATTCACAGAGACAAACGCCGTGTTTGTTCCATCGCCACCGTTGAAATTCACGATCCCCGTCACGCCATTTGCATTGAGTGCAACCTGAAAAGTATCGACCCCGCTGCCTCCGACGAATTTGACTGCGCCCATCCGGCCCGTGGTAGCACTCACCACAAACTGGTTGTCTCCGTTGCCAAAGGTCGCGTTCACCGGACCGACAAATAGCGCTCCCCCCGCAGCGATAGTCATAATGCTGGTGCCAGCAATGTGGCTCCCTGCCAGAAGCGTGACGGGACCGCCGATTTGCACCGCGCCACCCTGCACTGTGCTGGTGAAGAGGCCATCTCCCACGGTTGCGGAGATTCCCTTCAGCTTTTGAGATTGATGGGTCAGGTTCATTACATCGTCCCCATTACCAGTCGCAAACGTGAGCACGCCACCCACTGAGAGCGAACCGCCGGTCGCAGCCAGTGTATTGGCTCCGCCGCCCAGCACGGCCTTCAAGCCTGCGAGCACCGTTTCATTTCCGGTGATTGCCATCGTGTCTGTCCCCTCCCCGGTGGTCAACGCCACAGCCCCGGCCCGAAACGCCGCACTGGCGACGGTGAACGCATTTGCGCCGTCGCCCAGCTTTGCCGTCACCGCGCCGCTGGTAAAGCTCGTGGAGCTGATGGTCACTGCTTCGTTTCCAGTGGTGCCCGTGATGTTCACAGCTCCGGAAATCTTGGTCACGCTGCTGCTTAGCAGAACGGTGCTGGTGCCGGCTGCGTGGGCTCCGTAGGTGACGTTGAGTGGGCCACTCGCAAGCGATGCGCCAGCGGCACTCAGCGTGTTCACGCCGTCGCCCGCCGTGTAAGTCACGCCCTTGGTGAGGCGGGCCTCTGCGACGCTGATGGTGAAGGTATCGTCTCCGGTGCCAGTGGTGACTTTCAAGAGGCCGCCCATCACCACGTCCGTCGCGACAATTACCACCACGTTCCCGCCATCGCCGAGGTTTAGGGTGATTGCACCGACCCGGAGCGAAGTCAAACTTGTGGAAAAGACATCCGTCCCACCGGTCCCGGTAAAAATCACTGCGGGAGTCACGACACTGCTGCCAGAGAATACCACGCTATTTGTCCCGCTCCCAAAGTCCACATTCACTCCTCCTTTGACTGTGGCCACTCCGTTGGTGGCGCTGAGGGTCAAAGAGTCGGCCCCTCCGATAGAGTTCACCTTGAGGGCTCCGCCAATGTCCACCGCGTTTGCAGCCGTCACCACCGTGCTGCTGGTGCCTGTGCCGTAGGAGACGGTGAGGCCGCCTGCAATCGTCAGCGTCCCAGAGGCATTGAAAACTGTCGTTGCGCCTACGTGGTTGAGATGACTGATGGAGACGGGCCCCAGAAACCGTGCGTCGTTCCCAGTATAGGTAAAGTTGTTATCCCCATCGCCCAGCTTTGCCGTGAGCCCCTTCGAGGCCAGCAGTCCCGCGGACGTTATCTGCACCGAGTCAACGCCGGTGCCGCCCATAATCGTGAAGGCCCCGCCGATTTCAGCACCCCCCGCTGAGAATTGAGTAGTGTTCGTGCCATCGCCCATATCCAGCGTGAGGGGTCCACCCACTTTGAACAGCGTGCCAGCCCCCGTAAACGTGTCGTCATTGTTCCCGCCGACGAACTTCACCGGCCCCGTCGCCACGGTATTCGTAAAGATCAGATTGTCATTTCCATCGCCGCCATCGAGGGACAGGCTTCCCAGCGTCACGGCGTTCAAACCGACGCGGTCATTTCCAACGCCGAGGTTTCCATTGAGAGTCTTGATGTTACCGGTGAAGCTCGCCGTCGCAGCGGCCGCCGCGCCATTGAGCGCAATCGTCGTGCCTCCATTTCCCGTGATGGTGATAAAATCCTGCCCTGTGCCGATCACATCGACATCATTGGCAGCAGCATCCCCGGTGAGCGTCAAAATGCCGCCTGCAAAGGTAGCGGTGATGATCCCAGCGGGCGCTACGCGCGCCTCAAGGGGTTCGATGAGGGAGTGGACGGAACGGACGCACGGGTGGATGCGCGGAGTTTCATTTCCAATCTCTAATCAGAGCACTCGCAATTCAGCGAGTAGAATTTCTCTGAGACATCGGCGACGGTTCAAAACCGAACAAGTGGTGACGCCGCGGCGGAGATTCTGGCAAGTATTCGGGAGCGGCGGGCAGTTTGATTGCCTCGCGGCGTTATTGGGCTAGGATTTCGCCGCAGATGGATCCGATCTCCCATGTATTGCTGGGCGCGAGCCTTGGTTACGCGGTCTCTGGCCAGAAGTTGGGCCGCACGGCCGCGCTGGCCGGCGGGCTGGCGGCGTTTGTGCCGGACGCGGACGTGTTCATCCGGAGCGCCAGCGACCCGCTGCTGGCGATTGAGTATCACCGGCACTTCACCCATGCGCTGGCCTTCGCCCCGGTGGGCGCCGGGCTGGTGTCTCTCCTCTGGATCTTCCGGCAACGCTGGCGACCGCTGGCGCTCACGGTCTGGCTTTGCTGTCTGGTGGCCTACATCAGTCACTGTCTGCTGGACGCGGCGACGAGCTACGGCACGCAGTTGTTCTGGCCGTTCAGCCGGCAGCGAGTGGGATGGGATCTTATTTCCATTATCGATCCGATTTTCACGCTGACATTGCTCGCGGGATTGACGGGCGCGCTCTGGCGGAAGCGAAGGGCGCTGGCCACGGCCGCGATTGCCGCCGTGGCCGCCTACGTGGCGCTGGGCGTGTTGCAACACGCGCGCGCCGTTTCCGCCCAGGATCAACTGGCGAAACGCCGCGGCCACACCATCGCTCGCCTGGAGGTCATGCCAACCCTGGCCAACAATCTCGTATGGCGCGCGCTCTACGTTCACGACGGGCGAATCTACAGCGACCGTATTCGCGTCGGCTGGTTGTCGGGACCGACCGTGGCGGAAGGCTGGTCGCTGCCGGTCGTGGGCGAAGCGAACCTGACTCCGGCCGAACGCACCCTCAACCGTCGTAATTCTTTCGCGCGCTTCGCGTGGTTCTCCGAAGGCTGGGTTGCTCGCAAGCCAGACGATACGACCGTTCTCGGCGACATGCGCTACTCGCTGTCGTCGGAGGCGTTCGATCCGATCTGGGGCATCCGCTTCACCGCGCCCGGCGCGCTTGCCGAGGTGGAATGGGTCAACCGTTCGCGCGGCAGGCGCGTGAGGGTGAGCGAGATGTGGAAGGAAATCTCCGGACTGGATGCGCGCTACACAAAAATGTCCGAAGCAGGCGTGGGCGAAAGGACATCAGGATCAGCGGGTGCGTTTTTCCTTTCGCCCTAGCTCTCTATTCGCCTTTCTAGCGGCATGTTTGCCGTCGCTGTCTCTGCCGTGAATGCCACGCCCGTGTGGCTGCTTGCACCTTTTGCGCTCTTGCTGCTTTCCATCGCGATGGGGCCGATTGCGTTTCCTCACTTCTGGCACCGGCGGTATCCGCTTGTGGCAGTGGGGCTGGGGCTGGTGAGTGTGGGATTTTACCTGCTGAATGATGCCTCGCCTCTCGTCCACGCGGCGGAGGAATATCTGGGCTTCATCGCGCTCATCGGGTCGCTGTATTTGGTGAGCGGAGGCATCCACATCCGGGTGAAAGGCGAGGCCACTCCGCTCGTGAACTGCCTCTTTCTGCTCATCGGAGCAGTGCTCGCGAATTTCATCGGCACCACCGGCGCGTCCATGCTGCTCATCCGTCCGTGGATTCGCATGAACCGCTATCGCGTCACCGCGTTTCACATCGTGTTCTTCATCTTCATCGTCAGCAACGTCGGTGGCTGCCTCACGCCCATCGGTGACCCGCCCCTCTTCATGGGCTACTTGAAAGGAATCCCGTTCTGGTGGGTCTTCGAGCATTGCTGGCAGGGATGGGCCGTCGCCGTCGCCGGTCTGATTGCGATCTTCTATTTCGTAGATCGCGCGAACTTCCTCCGCGCTCCTCGCGACGTTCGGGAAAAGGAAACCGCTCACGAAGAATGGATCTTTCGCGGCCTCGGCAACCTCGTCTTTCTCGCCCTCATCCTCTTTGCCGTGCTGCGACTGCCGATGTGGTGGCGCGAAGGCGCGATGCTCGTCGCCGCACTCGGCTCGTGGTTCACCACACCACGCGGCGTCCACGAGATGAACCACTTCGACTTCGAGCCCCTCAAGGAAGTCGCCTGGCTCTTCGCAGGCATCTTCGCCACGATGACTCCCGCCCTCGCCTTTCTCCAAGCCAGCCCGCCGCCGCTCAGCAGCGACCTCTCCTACTATTGGGCCACCGGCGCTCTCAGCGGCGTGCTGGATAATGCGCCCACCTACCTCGCCTTCCTCGCAACCGCGCTCGGCCAGCAACACCTCACCCTTTCCGACCCCGCCCACGTCCTCGCTTTCGCCAACACCCACGCAGGCACCCTCGAAGCCATCTCCCTTGGTGCCGTCTTTTTTGGCGCGATGACCTACATCGGCAACGGCCCCAACTTCATGGTCAAAGCCATCGCCGAGCACTCCAAAGTTCACACACCCACCTTCCTCGGCTACATCCTCCGCTACGCGCTGCCAATCCTGCTGCCCTTCCTTATATTGATCGGCATCCTCTTCTTCTCGCGCTGGCGTATTTTTGGATAAAGGCCACCTCCTTCCACCCTTCCCTCGTCTTGACAGTTCGGCGACTACGAAGGACACACGGCGTGTGCCGCTGCTCGAAGTCCGCAATCTCAAAGTCTGGTTCCCGATTCGCACGGGGATTTTCCGTCGTCATACTGACGATGTGAAGGCGGTAGATGATGTGAGTTTCACCATCGAACCGGGGACGACAGTGGGACTTGTTGGTGAGAGCGGGAGTGGAAAGACGACCATTGGCCGCGCGTTGCTGAAGTTGATTCCGGCGACAGCGGGCGAGGTCATTTACGAGGGAAATTCGATTCTTCCTTTGAGTGAGGGAGAGTTCCGCAGCTACCGGCGGAGGATGCAGATGATTTTTCAGGATCCGTTTGGTTCGCTGAATCCGAGACTTTCGATTTTTCAAATCATCGGCGAGGCGCTGGAGATTCATTTTCCAGCGATGAATCGCGATGAGCGTCGATCGCGCGTGGCGGACTTGCTGCGGAAGGTGGGGCTGAAGCCGGAAATGATGGAGCGCTATCCGCATGAGTTCAGCGGTGGGCAACGGCAACGCATCGGCATCGCACGGGCGCTGGCAGTGGAGCCGAAGTTCATCGTGTGCGACGAGCCGGTGAGTGCGCTGGATGTGAGCGTGCAGGCGCAGATCGTGAATCTGTTGCAAGACCTGCAGGAGCAACTCGGGCTGACTTATCTTTTCATCGCGCATGATCTGGCGGTGGTGGAGCACATCAGCGATCACGTGCTGGTGATGTATCATGGAAAGATCGTGGAAAGCGCGCCGGCGGATCAGATTTACGAAAATCCCCAGCACGAATACACGCGGAAGCTGCTGGCGGCGGTGCCGAAGTTTGCGTGATGCTGCAAGATCGCCCACGGTGCTTTCGTAGTTTCGTCGCATGACACCTTTTCTCCGAAAATTGCTGGGTATGAACTGGCTTCTCTTTGCCAGTGTGATCGCGATTGCGCTGGCGGGAATACTATTCATCCACGGAGCGTCCTACCTCCGCCCAGAGGAGCACTATTGGCAGCAGCAGGCGAAGTGGGTGGGCATTGGGCTGTGTATTTTCATCGCCGTGACACTGGTGGATTATCGCTGGGTGCGGTGGATTGCGGTGCCGATGTATGTGCTGAGCATTGTATTGGTCGCCCTCACTTATACGCCCATGGGTGTGAAAGCTGGCGGTGCAACTTGCTGGTTGCGCCTGCCGGGCATTGGAGTGTTTCAGCCATCGCAGATGGCGTTAGTCTCGGGTGTTTTGGTGGTGGGGCTTTTTCTGTCTGCAGCAAAAAGCTGGCACCCCATCCTGAAGCTGGCCTGCACGGGAATCATCGACGGTCCGACGATGGTGCTCATTTTAAAGCAGCCGGATTTTGGAATGACGGTGGTGTGGCTGCCGGTGATCCTCACGATGCTGTGGCTGGGTGGATTGCCGAAGCGCTGGATGCTTGCGGTGCTGCTGGCGGGGTTTACGCTGCTGCCGCTGGTGATCAATTTTGGCCTCAAGCCCTATCAGCGCGATCGTATCGTAACTTTCATGGACCCCGATGTGGATCCTCAGAAATCCAGCTACGCGGTGAATCAATCGCTGATCGCAATTGGTTCAGCCGGGCTGGGAGGAAAAGGGTTCAAAGCGCCGGGCACACAACTCGAGATGAATCTCATCGCGCCGACGGTGGCACACACGGACTACATTTTTACGACCATCGCCGAGCAGCATGGTTTCATCGGCGGCGTTGCAGTGATTGGCGCGTTTGGAGTGATGCTTCTGGCGTGTCTGCTCACCGCCTTGCGCTCGAATGAACCGTTCGGCCTGCTGATTGTCGGCGGTTTTACCGCGCAGATTTTTTTCCACGTTTATCAAAACGTGGGGATGACTATTGCGCTGATGCCAATCACTGGTCTGCCGCTGCCGCTCATCAGTTACGGCGGCACGTTTGTGCTGATGATCATGTTTGCGCTGGGGTTGGTGAACAGCGTGTGGGTTCACCGGCAGCAGGAAGTAGAAGTGCCGCGCGGTGTTTAGCCTCGCGCTGCCTTTTGAAGGCGCTTCAATTTGCCGGAGATGCTGGCGCGGGAGGCGGCGTTCATGCGGTCAATGAAGAGGATGCCGTGCAGGTGATCCACTTCGTGCTGTAGGGCGCGGGAGAGTAGGCCGGTGGCTTCGAAATCGAGCGGTTTTCCGTCTAGGGTTTTGGCTTTTACTTTCACGCGTAGTGAGCGGGAGATGTCGCCGGTGGTTTCCGGAAAGCTCAGACATCCCTCGATGCCATCCTCGGTTTCTTTGCCGAGTTCGAGCGCGGGGTTTAGCAAAACCATGGGCATGAAGGCTTCGAAATCCACCTCCTTGCCATCCACGAACATTTCGCTGGGGCGATCCTCGACATCGCTCACGTCAATGACTGCAAGTTGGATGGGAACGCCGATCTGTTGCGCTGCGAGACCAACGCCGTTGGCGGCTTCCATCGTCTCGATCATGTCGTCGGCAAGCTTGCGCAAACGGTCATCCACTTCGCCCACTTCCGCACCTTTGGCGCGAAGAACAGGATTTCCGTATTTGACGATTTCGAGGACCATATCGGCATCGCGTATGCCCGAGAGCATGCGCAGGGGGCGAGTGAAAAGTGCGGCGGCTAGATATTGCGGCGGCGACGCTTGACGTGAAGCTGTGCGAGGGATTTTGCGATGGCGGCCTGCACGAGTGCGGCTTCTTCGTCGCCGACGTGCTGCTCTTTCAAGCGAGCCTCGGCGCGTGCGATGGCTTCCTCGACTGCTTTTTCGTCAATCTCGGATTCCTGCAACGCCATATCCACGAGCACGCTCACTTTTTCGCCGGTGACTTCGACGAAGCCTTCGCCAACAGCCAGCGCGATTTGTTTGCCACCTTTGGTGACGACGAGTTCGCCGGGCTTGAGCTGCGTGATGAGCGGGATGTGCTGCGGATACACGCCCATCTCGCCCTCGACGGCGGGAAGCACGACGAGTTCAACGTCGTCGCTATACGCGCGCGCTTCAGGAGTGACGATTTCGAGGCGAAGTGTAGCTGCCATTTTCGTGTGGGCGCCGCTTTAGGCGGTCACCATGTCAATTCCGCCCTTCATGTAGAAGTTACCCTCGGCCACGTTGTCGTGTTTGCCTTCGAGGATTTCTTTGAAGCCGCGGACGGTGTCTTTGATCGAGACGTATTGACCGGGAGTGCCGGTGAAGACTTCTGCGACTGCGAAAGGCTGCGACAGGAAGCGCTGAATTTTACGGGCGCGGAAAACGAGCGTTTTGTCTTCGGGCGAAAGCTCGTCCATGCCGAGAATCGCGATGATGTCCTGCAAGTCTTTGTAGCGTTGGAGCACTTTCTGCACGCCGCGAGCGACTGCGTAGTGTTCTTCGCCGACGATTTCCGGCGCGAGGGCCTTCGATGTCGAAGCGAGCGGATCAACGGCTGGGTAGATGCCCAACTCGGCGATGGAGCGCTCTAGAACGATGGTCGAGTCCAAGTGCGCGAAGGTGTTTGCAGGAGCCGGGTCGGTAAGGTCGTCTGCGGGCACATACACGGCCTGCACGGACGTAACGGAACCCGACTTGGTCGTGGTGATACGTTCCTGGAGCTGGCCCATTTCTGCGGCGAGTGTTGGCTGGTAGCCGACCGCCGACGGTGTGCGACCGAGGAGCGCGGACACTTCGGAGCCTGCTTGCGAGAAGCGGAACACGTTGTCCACGAAGAGGAGCACGTCCTGATTCTTCTCATCGCGGAAATATTCTGCCATCGAGAGAGCGGAGAGCGCGACGCGGAGACGGGCTCCTGGAGGCTCATTCATCTGACCGTAAACGAGCGCGACTTTCGACTTGCTGAGGTCTTTCTGATTGATGACGCCAGCGTCGCTCATTTCGTGGTAAAGATCGTTACCTTCGCGGCTGCGCTCACCGACGCCGGCGAATACGGAGAAACCACCGTGGTTCTTGGCGATGTTGTTGATGAGTTCGAGAATGACGACTGTCTTGCCGACGCCTGCACCACCGAACGCGCCGACTTTACCGCCCTTGGTGAAGGGGCAGATGAGGTCAATGACCTTGATGCCGGTTTCGAGGATGTTGGCCTTCGTGTCCTGATCCACGAGCTTCGGAGCCGGGCGGTGAATCGGGTAGCGCTTTTCAGCGTTGACCGGTCCGCGTTCGTCCACGGGGTCGCCGGTGACGTTGAAAATGCGGCCCAGCGTTGCTTCGCCGACTGGCACGGTGATGGAGTCGCCGGTTGCGGTGACTTTTTGGCCGCGCTTGAGACCCTCGGTGCTGCTCATGGCGACCGAGCGGACCCAGCCGTCGCCGAGGTGCTGCTGCACTTCGAGCACGAGTTTGGTGTCCACGCCGTTGGCGTTGAATGTGATTTCAAGCGCCTCGTAGATTTTTGGGAGTTTTCCGGTTGCGGAAAAATCCACGTCCACGACGGGGCCGATAATTTGAACGATATTGCCTTGGTTCATGCGAGTGAGTGTTGAGTTTGTTTAGCCGAGCGCCATTTGCGCGGTGGTGATTTCGAGAAGTTCCGTGGTGATCGCCGCCTGGCGCACCTTGTTGTATTCGAGGGTGAGGTCTTTGATGAGTTGCTTGGCGTTGTCGGTCGCGTTTTTCATGGCGACCATGCGTGCGCTGTGCTCGGAGGCGCGGCTTTCGAGCACCATCTGAAACACGGCGAAGTTGATGTAATGCGGGACAAGCCCCGCGAGGACGCCGCTTGCGCTTGGTTCAAAAAGATACTCGGTCGTGTTCGCGGCGGCTTCGACTTTCTGGGTGCCGTGTTCCCCTTCGAGTTCGCTGAGTTCAAAGTTCGTCACCGGAAGGATGGTGCGCACCGTGGGCTTCTGGTTGATGGTGCTGACAA
>JBEIQV010000182.1:0-6728 GCA_040376335.1 Verrucomicrobiia bacterium
ACCTCGCTCGTTCTTGGGGCCTGCCAATACTCCTGCCAAAACGACTGGATACCGTGCTTCTCGACGAACCCACGCCATTCGTCACCCGCTTCGATGATTTTAATTCGGACTTTGAAAACGCATTAAACAAGACCCTCGCCGTCACGTCGAATTTCGAAGCAGCCGCGCCGTGGCGCACGTCGTGTAGCTGGGATAAAGTCGCGCAACTGACAGCGGAAGGATACCGGCGCGCTCTCGTTAACAGATGCCACTGATACTCAAAGTTGCGAAAAGCAGCCGTGACCCGTTGGCACGCTCTCGGCTAAATAGACTTCGATGTGTGGAATCGCCGGTTTTGTAGATCGTGCCGAGCCCGATGCAGGCGCCCAACTACGGCGTATGCTCGGGCTCATCGTGCATCGTGGACCTGACGGCGAAGGCACGCATATCGAATCTGCGCTCGGACTGGCGATGGGGATGCGGCGACTGAGCATCATTGACATCGAAGGCGGCACCCAGCCGATTTGGAATGAGGACGCGAGCATCGGCGTCGTCTTTAATGGTGAAATCTACAACTACGTTGAGCTGCGCCGTGAGCTTGAGGGAAAGGGCCATATTTTCCGCACGCACAGCGATACCGAAGTGCTCGTGCATCTCTACGAAGAACTCGGAGCGAAAATGACGGAGCGTCTGCGCGGCATGTTCGCCTTCTGCATCTTCGACCGCGCGAATCGTTCGCTGCTCTTGGCTCGCGATCACTTTGGACAAAAGCCCCTGTATTACACTGAACATGGCGGACGCTTTGCCTTCGCGAGTGAATTGAAATGCCTGCTCGCACTCCCGTGGGTCTGTCGCGATTTGAGGGGAGATGTGTTCCTCACTTTTGCTGCGTGGCTATCGTTGCCTGACGGCGGGACGCATTTTTCTGCGATCCAAAAAGTGCAACCCGGACAGGTGCTCCGTCTGCCACTCGACGGACAAAGCGGCATCAAGGAAGTCGCAAATTGGAGCTACGACCTCTCGGCTGAACCAGACCTTACAAAACTCGATGATGCGACTGATGCTCTCGACAAAGCACTTCGAGAAAGCGTGCAAGTTCATCTGCATGCTGATGTGCCCGTGGGCGTGCTGCTGAGCAGCGGGCTCGATTCGCGCACTGTCGCCGCATACGCGCAGGAATTGCAGGGTGGCGCGATGCAGACTTTCACCGTGGGCTTCGGTTCTGAAGACAGCGAACAAAGCGGGGCCGCGCAGACAGCGCGCGAAATCGGCAGCACACATCACACGCTCGAACTTACCGCGCGCGATTTCTCCGAAAGTATCGGACGCATCGCGTGGCATCTTGATGAACCCATCGGCGACCCGGCTTGCTTCGCCGTAATGCGCGTATGCGAAATGGCGCGTGGCCATGTGAAAGTGCTGCTCAGCGGTGAGGGCAGCGATGAACTTTTCGGCGGCTACGACGGCCGCTATTCGGGAATGCTCTCAACCATGGAGCGAACGCAGAGGTTACGTTGGCTGGCTCCCTTTCTTCCACGCGGTTGCTTCGCCAGCAAATCTCGCGGCCATCGCTTTTTCGCCAGAGCACACAGCACTTACGAAGGTGAAATCGCTACATTACGGATGGAGGGACTGCCCGGAAATATCACGCAACCACGCGGACTTACCGCCGATCAACTCGGCAAATTGAGCACGCACGCCACTGATATTTCAGAAGTCATTTTTCACAAGCAACGCGATGCATTGAGCGACCTGCTTTGCTGGGATATCCGCTGGCAGCTTGCGGAGTCGCTGCTGCAAAAGGCGGACAAGATGAGCATGGCAGCCAGCATTGAGTTGCGCACTCCACTGCTCGATATCGAAGTGGCAAAGATCGCAGCACGCATTCCTTCATCGCTAAAACTGCCGCAAGGTGGCCCAGGAAAGTTTGCGCTACGGAAGACGCTCGCAAAAAAACTCAACGAAGATCTTACGCGCCCGAAAAAAGGATTCCCCGTCCCACTCAACTCGTGGTTCGCAGGCCCACTGCGTGAACAAGTGGAGGCGTCTCTTTTCAGCGCAAGCTCCACAGTGTGCTCAATGCTCGACCACACTTTACTTCGCTCTGCATGGAACGATCTCATAACAGGACGATGGGATGGCGGACGCATCATATTCTCGCTATGGCTTTACGAGACTTGGCGGAGTAACCTCCCAAAATGAAAATCACCATCGGTATCCCCTGCTACAATGCAGAGCGATGGATTCGTCAGGCGATCCAGAGCGCTTTGGATCAGCGTGGTGTGGAACCCGAGGTGATCGTTGTGGACGACGGTTCGACGGACTCATCACGCGCGGCCGTGCGAGAATTTTCCGGGAGCGTCCGCCTTATCGAAGGAGGTCATCGCGGTGCAAACCATGCACGAAATCTCATTTTGAAAAATGCCACTAGCGAGTGGGTGCAATATCTGGACGCCGACGATTACCTTGAACCGCAAAAAATCAACACTCAGCTAAATGAGGCACGCGGCGAGACAGACGTGATCTACAGCCCTGTCTGGATCGAAACCACCACGGCTATAAAAACCACCCGTGAACAAAGCCACACCTCGCCTGACGAAGATATTTTCACCCAATGGATCCGCTGGCACATCCCGCAAACAGGCGGCGCACTTTGGCGACGGGAGCCACTGAGTAAACTGAGCTGGCGCGAGGAGCAGCCCTGTTGTCAGGAACACGAACTCTACCTCTCCGCACTGCAAGCCGGGTTGCGCTTTAAATACACGCCGACGCCGGGAGCCGTTTATCGCATTTGGAGCGAGGAGACACTATGCCGCAAAGACCCCGTGCTCGTCACCCGCGTCCGCACCGGGCTCATGGAGAGGATGCTCGATTGGCTCAAAGAAGAGGGCAAATTCAAGCCACAGCACCGCAGAGAAATCGCGCAAGCCTGTTTTGAAATGGCGCGCACATGGGCGCGTTTCAACTTGGCCGAAGCCACCAAGTATCACGACCAGCGCCGAGCCAAAGGACTCATCCACCTCGCCGGGCCGGCCGCTCCCTGGAAATACCGCATCGCCTATCATTTCGTCGGTTTTGCACGAGCGGAGAAGCTAGCCTCAGCGAGTCGCTGAAAATCATACTTCTAGCCTCGTTCCGAGAAAGTTCGGCGAGCGAAAGGCGTAATCTCAAATTTTGCCGCAAGAATGAAGCGCCACAAAGACCTTCGTGGCATCCTTTCCGCTATCTCGTATCGGCATGGCCCGCATAGATCAGTATTTCAAATTCATGAAGGAGCAGGGCGCATCCGATCTGCACCTTTCTACAGGCAATCCTCCGATCCTCCGAATCCACGGTGAAATGGTGCGCATTGACGCACCTCCCTTTGCAAACGACGACCTCAAGTCGCTTGTCTATGAGATCGCGCCTGAGCACAAAATCAAACAGTTCGAGGAAACGGGCGACGTTGATTTTGGCTACGAGTATCCCGGCTTCGCACGCTATCGCGCGAATTTCTTCAATCAAAAATACGGCATCGGCGCAGTGTTCCGCTTGATTCCAAGTAAGATTCTCTCTGCGGACGACCTCGGGCTACCGGGCGTTATCAAAAAGTTCGCAATGCTCAAAAAGGGCCTCGTGCTCGTGACTGGTCCCACTGGGTCTGGTAAATCTACAACGCTCGCAGCAATGGTGGACTGGGCCAATCTCCATCGAAAAGATCACATCCTTACTGTGGAAGACCCCATCGAGTTCGTTCACAAAAGCCAGCAAAGTCTCATCAACCATCGCGAAGTCGGTGTGCATACAAAATCTTTCAGCTCTGCACTGAAGGGCGCGCTTCGTGAAGACCCGGATATCATCCTCGTCGGTGAGTTGCGCGACCTCGAAACTGTCGAGTTGGCACTGACCGCAGCGCAAACAGGCCACCTTGTATTTGGCACTCTGCATACGCCCAGCGCGCCAAAGACGATTGACCGTATCATTGATGTCTTCCCTGCCGGCCAGCAGAACCAAATCAGAAGCGGCCTTTCCGAGTCACTTCGTGGAATCGTCGCGCAAAACCTTTTTAAACGCATAGACAAACCCGGTCGCTGCGCAGCACTCGAAGTCCTAGTTGTGGACAGCCCTATCGCGAACCTCATTCGTGAAGGAAAAACTCATCAAATCACAGGCATGATGCAGGTGGGTAAAAAGAAAGGAAACCAGCCGCTCGACGACGCCATTATGGAGCTACTGCGCGCGTCAAAGATTTCCCCGGAGGAAGCCTACGAGAAGGCCATGGACAAAAAGAAATTCCGCGTCTTCCTGAAAAACCCGGACGAGTGGGATGATTGATGCACACACACACCTACTACACGCCTGCCAATGAAACGCGCTGAACTTGATGCTCTATTGCTCGCAATGCTCGAAGTCGCTCCGGGCATTTCAGACATCAATTTCAGCACAGGACGACCGCCGCAGGTCGAGGCCTTTGGTGTGCTCAGAGCGGCTGATGTTCCTCCGTATATTCACAAACTCAGCGCCTACCAGACAGAACGCATCGCGCTGAATATCATCAACAACGAGCGCCGCCTCCTGAATGAACTAGCACGACACGGTTCCTGCGACTGCGCATATATGATCAATGACCGCGCACGATTCCGTGTGAATATTTTCCGCCAGCGCGGACAGATCAGCGTTGTCATGCGCAAAGCGCAATCTGATGTGCCAACAATTCAGTCCCTTAATCTGCCCGCCATACTCAGAGAGGTGGCAAAGGAAAAAACGGGGCTGGTTCTCGTCACGGGCTCAACCGGCAGTGGCAAGACTACGACACTTGCGACCATCCTTGATGAAATCAATCGCACACAGCCAGTCCATGTAATCACCCTCGAAGACCCGATCGAATACATGCACCCCCACAAGAAAGCCACGTTCAATCAGCGGGAATTGGGTGCTGACTTTGACGACTACCCGAGCGGCTTGCGTGCAGCACTGCGTCAGGCACCGAAGGTGATTCTTGTCGGCGAAATGCGCGACCGTGCAACCGTGGAAATCGCGATGACCGCTGCTGAAACCGGCCACCTCGTTCTCTCGACCATTCACACCATCAACGCTGGGCAAAGCATTAACCGCATCCTCGGTATGTTTGAGCGCGAAGAGGAACAGCAAATCCGACTCCGCCTCGCTGACATGCTGCGATGGGTCGTCAGCCAGCGCCTGCTCCCGAAGGTGACAGGAGGGCGCGTATTGGTGCAGGAAATCATGGGTAGCAATATGCGAACACGCGAATCCATCACTCTTGGTGAAGACGAGGATCGCAGTTTTTACAGCATTATCGAAAGCGCTGAAACCTTCGGCTGGTGCACCTTTGATCAGGCAATCGTCCGCGCATTCGAGCAGGCCAGAATCACTGAAGAAACTGCGATGCTATATTCCACAAACAAAGGCAAAATGAGCCGCTTCCTAGATGATTCAAAGAAACGCCTAAACCTCGAAACAGTGGATACCAGCGGCATAAAACTCGATATCCAATCACTCGCACGATGAGCCTCCTTCTCGACAACGATTTTCACCATCGGATCGATCTCTTCGAGCCCGGCGACAAGACTGCACTTGTCTGCGTGGATGTGCCCGAGGTGCAGCGCATCGCTGTCGAAAATTTGAGCGAGCTTGAATACAAGATCCATACTGGACTCTTCGTAGAAGACATCCTGCTCAAACTCCAGTCGCATAGCTACGATGTTGTGATCATTTCCGAGCATTTTAATGCCTCCACGCTGACGACAAACCCAATCCTTCAGTATTTAGGTGATATCCCAGCCAACCAACGCAGACGCCAACTCATGGTTCTCGTGGGTTCGAGCGTTCACACAGACAGCGACATGGAGGCATGGGCAAACAGTGTGGATCTGGTCGTGAGCCTCGCCGATGTGCCGAATCTAAAACACGTCCTGCGGCGTGCGACCCAGCGCACGCGCTCATTCTACGATCCATACATCGAAGCTCTACAGGCCGCTGGCTTGATGTAGCATACTCTAAAGGATGAACGTGCACGGAATACACGCAAACGCACCATGCCCACTCAACTCAACCAAACATTTGCTTCGTTATCGCCACGCACGTCCAAAAATCCACCCACCACCACTTGCATGTTTGACAATGACTTCGCTCAGAAAACCCTCAACTAAACGCGCTTAATCCACCGATTCTTTGACGTTGGCACTACGAACGTGCTGGCAGTGTTGTTATCGCAAGACAAAAGCCGCACATATATTACAGGCTTTTCCAAGTCCCGGGGTGTCACCGGCTGTCACGGATGAGAAAAATAGCGACCACCCCGAAGACCGCATGGATAAAAGGTTCTGGCACAATTTGGCACTAATTGACGTGAGTGGTCAAAACGAGAAAATGGTGCGCGCTGCAGGGTTCGAACCTGCGACTTCTTGCGTGTGAAGCAAGCGCTCTACCACTGAGCTAAGCGCGCGTTCCCGTGTTGCGGGGCGCGCATGAAAGCAAGTTTCGCAAACGACGCCAGCGGAATTTTTTCGCGCATTGCAGAAAACTCCGCTTTCACAGTCAGGATGCGAGTGCTTCATTGGGCACCCGCATTTATCCATGAATTTACATCGTCAGCACCGTGCATTCACCTTGATCGAGATCGTTGTGGTGCTGGGTATCATTGTTTTGTTTCTCGCCCTGCTCGTTCCATTCGTAATGAATTGGAGACACGGTGGGAACTCGGCGATTTGCGTGAGAAACATGCAGCAAATCGGTAAGGCAATCGCCAC
>JBEIQV010000174.1:0-7037 GCA_040376335.1 Verrucomicrobiia bacterium
CCAGGACTCGGCGCACTCACAGAGTTTGCACAAGCGCGCTCGGAAAATGGAGTGCTGCTGGAAAAAGATGACCGCTTGATCGCCTGGCTGCGCACAGAGTTTCCCAAACTGAAAGTCGTGCATGGCGACGCGCTCACTTACGACCCTCGCGAACTTTTCTCGCGCGGCCCGGTGAAAATTTTCGGCAACCTCCCTTACTACGTCTCCAGCCAGCTTCTGTTTCATTTCACCGCCGAGCCATCGCCAGCAGCGGGCTTTGTCCTCACGCTCCAGCGCGAGGTGGCGGAGCGACTTTGCGCAGAGCCGCGCACAAAGGCTTACGGCGCGTTCACACTGCTCATCGGTCGTCGCTGGCAGGCGAAATTACTTCGCATTTTACCCGCGCACATTTTCACACCGGTTCCAAAAGTGGACTCCGCTGTGGTGAGCCTCACACCACGGAACGACGACGAAGTGCCCGAGTGCGACGGCGGATTGTTCATCTCGCTCGTGAAGCGCGGATTTGCGCAGCGCCGCAAGATGCTCCGCAAAAACATCCAGCTCGAACGCTGGCCGGAATTCGCCGCCGCACTCGGAGTGCCGGAGACCGCGCGTGCGGAAGAACTGAGTCTAGCACAGTGGGTCGCACTCACGAACCTCGCGAGCGGAGCGACCGGCGACCATTCCGCGAAGGCACAGGATGTGACCGGGGAAATTTTCGACGTGGTGGATGAGCACGACAAGGTCATCGGCCAGCGCCCGCGCGGGGAAGTTCACCGCGAAAAGCTGCGACATCGCGCCGTCCATATTTTCGTCATCAACAAACGTGGTGAGTTATTTCTCCAGCGCCGCTCGCGCTGGAAAGATGTGCATCCGCGCAAGTGGGACAGCAGTGCAGCCGGACACGTGAATGCCGGCGACACCTACGACATCACAGCACCCCGCGAACTCGAAGAGGAACTCGGCGTGCGCGCATCGCTGGAGTGCATCGGCGAACTGCCCGCGAGCGAGGCGACCGGATGGGAATTTGTGAAAATCTACCGTGCGGTGCACAATGGACCTTTCCAACTGCCGCCCGCCGAAATCGAGAGCGGCAGCTTTTTCACCCACGAACAGCTCACCCGTTGGATCGCTGCGCGTCCTGAGGATTTCGCCACAGGCTTTCTCGAATGCTGGCGCGCCGTCGCGCCGAAAACTTAGTTCACTGCGGGCAAGTGGAGGCTGACCTCGGCGCCGCCAGAAGCAGCATTTGCGAGACGTAGTTCGCCGCCGTGTGCACGCACAATTTCCGAGGTGACACTCAGGCCGATGCCCATGCCTCCTTCTTTTTCGCTGAAGAAAAGTTCCGTCCCCTTCTTAATAGCGGCGGTGGAAAATCCAACACCGGTGTCTGTGAATGAGACGATGTATTTCCGCACGCTTTCGTTGGTCGTGCGGGATTCGATTTTCAGTTCGCCGCCACGTGCGCTCATCGCGTGGATGGCGTTGATGATGATATTGTCGAACGCTTGTGTGAGTCGGCGCCGGTCGCCGTTCACGACAAGTCCAGGCACGAGTTGATTCACAATTTTCACGTTCGCGTGTGCAGCAGCGGGCGTAAGTGTCTTCACACTCGCTGCGATCAAGTCAGCGAGATCACACGGCGATAATTGCGGTGGCTGCGGGCGCGCGAGAAACATCCACTGGCTGACGAGGCTTTCGATCTTCGCCGTCTCGGCGAGGATGATGGAAAGCCGCTCATCGTGTGTATCGCTAATTTCCCCTTCGAGCAGTTGCGTGTGGAGTTTGATCGCGGAGACCGGGTTGTTGATTTCGTGCGCAAGGCCCGTGGTCATTTTACCAAGCGTAGCCAGTCGCTCAGCCTGTTCACGCGCCCGTCGTTCGTCGGCTAGTTTCGCGCGTGTGGAATCGTAGGCGCGGGCGAGCTGTCCGATTTCATCCGTGCGCGATGCCTCGGGCAACGGCGCCGAATTTTCATCCGCGATATGCGGGAGCCGCGCCGCAAAGCCGCGCAGAGGACGAACAATCCCACGCGCAAGCACCCATGCGAGTGCGAGGGAAAGCGCCCAAAATGCACCGAGCACACCAAGCGTGCGCGGGCGAAAAAGAAATTCCGTGAGCGGCTCCGCCACGCGCAGCAAAACAAGACTGCGCCCCTGCGCGATGCGTGCGACGGCGACTTCAGACGCTGCCTCCGGCGAAAAGACGCCGCCCTCCGCAGGGAACGCCTGATATTCCGCCGTGCTGGATTTCGTCCAGACGGGACCGGCTAGCGTCCATTCATTCAGCGCATCCAGAAAATTCACGCGCATACCGAGGACTTCACCCAGCGCCTGCGCAGTGCGCTCGCTCATGGGAAGATTTTGCGAGCGGACAAACGCCGCATTCGTTCGCGCCATCGCGGCAAATTGCTCGCGCGACTGCCGCCGCTCCTCCACGCCAATCCACAGCACAAGCGCCAGCGAACCCGCGACAACAAATGCCACAAACGGCAGCGTGAGACGGCGGGTGAGCGAATTCATCAGTAATAGAAAATATCCACCGCAGGCTCGACGACGATCATTTTCTACCCGCGGCCCGCGAGGAATGATGGCCAGATTCTGCCGAAAACATTTTTCCAACAGGGAAGGAGCGCACGCGCCGGACAACTGGCACGCCGGTGGCTAAGGGGCGCGCACACCTATGCACGACCACGCCTACACACTGCTCAAAAATACCTCACTCGCACTCGCCTGCCTTACAGTCATCGCACGCGGACAGACTCCGGCGGAGAAAATGCGAACCAGCATCCTCGATGAAGTCGTGGTGACGGCCACGCGTTCCGAAAACAAAATCCTCGATACTCCCGCAACGGTTCATGTGGTGGATCGCGAAGATTTTCTAGGACGACGCAATGTGCGTTCCTTTGCGGATGCACTGCTAGAGACACCGGGCGTCGTGGTGCAACGCACAGGATACGCGCAGGCGTCGCCGATTATCCGCGGCTTCACCGGATTCCGCACTCTGGCGCTGGTGGATGGCATCCGTCTGAACAACGCAGTCTTTCGCGAAGGACCGAATCAATATTGGAGCACGATTGATGCATACAGCATCGAGCGTCTGGAAGTCGTGAAAGGCCCGTCCTCCGTGCTCTACGGCAGCGATGCCATCGGCGGCACGGTGAACGCAATCACACGCAAGCCTTCGCTGATTACCTGGCCGGAAAAAGCGGACGGGAAAACAACAGGTAAATCACCAGTTGCCACAGTCAGCGGTGGGCCGGAAATGCACGGGGCGGCGATCTATCGTTACGCGTCGGCGGAAAATTCACACACAGCGCGCGGCGAATTTGATCTCGCGCTATCGCCACAGCTCGGCGTCGCGGGAGGGATCACATACAAGGACTACGACGACCTGCGCGGCGGCGACCTCACCGGCAAGCAACGGCAGAGCGGCTACACCGAGTTCAACGGGGACTTTACCGCAGTCTGGCGGCCTACAGAAAAGACGCAACTCACGCTCGGCTTCCAGCGTTTCGAGCAAAACAATGCTCCGCGCTGGCACTCGACGATTTATAGCAGGAGCTTCGACGGCACCACGACCGGCACGGATTTGCGCCGTGATTTCGATCAACTTCGCGAGCTGGGTTATGCGCGGCTCGAAATGCAGGATCTATCGCCATGGCTGAGCAAGGCCAGCGTCACGCTGAGTTACAACCGACAGTCAGAGGAACAGGATCGCATTCGCGACGATGGACGGCGCGATGTGGATGGTTTTCAGGACGACCAGTCCGGCATCCAGATTCATCTCGAAAGCCCCACAGCGATCGGCCTGCTGAGCTACGGCGTGGAATATTACCACGATGAAGTGGATTCATGGGGTAGCCGCTGGAATGCGGACGGCTCGCTGCGCTCGATCAAGCAGCGCGGCCCGGTGGCGGATGATTCGAGCTACGATATGTTCGGCATCTACGTGCAGGATGAAATCAAGGTCGGCAAAAAGCTCACCATCATTCCCGGCGCACGCTGGACATGGGTGCAGGCCGACACGGGAAAACTCGACCCCGATCCGAATGACGCGACTGTATTGAATGGCTTCACCGAGGACTTCGACGCCCTTACTTTCAGCCTCCGGGCAAACTACGCGGCCACTCAAAATTGGAACATCTTCACAGGAATCTCGCAGGGATTCCGCGCGCCGAATTTATCGGACTACACGTCTTTCGACATCGCTCGCAGTGGCGAGCAGGAAACCCCGACGACCGATCTCAGCCCGGAGCAATATCTCTCATTTGAAATCGGCACCAAGTTTACACTGCCGGACACGGGGCTCGATTTCTATGCGGCCTACTACCACACATGGATTGACGATCAAATCGTCCGCTACCCCACCGGCGGAACGATAGACGGATCGCCCGAAGTAAAACGCGCCAACAGCGGCGACGGCTACGTGCAGGGCGTCGAACTCGGTCTTTCGTGGAATTTCTCCCCGGGCTGGACTGCATTCGGAGATTTCACGTGGAGCGAAGGTGAAGTGGGCCAATACAACGGCAAGCATATCGGCGTATATCCAGTGACCCGTATCCAGCCCATCACCGCGCATCTCGGAGTGCGCTGGAATAGCACAGACTCCAAGTGGTGGACCGAAGGCGTCGTGACACTCGCACGTCATCAGGATCGGCTTTCGTTGGGCGACGCCGGCGACACGCAGCGCATCCCGCCCGGCGGAACTGGCGGCTACGCAGTTTATACCGTGCGCGCGGGCTGGAAACCTTGTGCAAATCTCGACGTGTATGCCGCGTGTGAAAACCTCACAGACGAAGACTACCGCATCCACGGTTCAGGCATCAACGAGCCGGGGCGGAACTTCGTCCTCGGAACGAAAATCGCCTTTTAATGGCACACTCACAAAACATCCCTGTGGACACCACGGTGCTCTTCGGACAAGAGGGTAAAAAACACCGGCTTGTATCTGGCCGACGCTAAACAACCAAATGATCGCCAGCGGCAAATCTCTACTCGCCTCACTGCTCCTTCACGGCGCAGTCGTCGTCGGTGCTGCCGTCTGGATGATGCAACCGAAGCAAGTCGCACAGCGAGCCGGGCAGGGTGATGACGACGCAGGAGTCGCGCTTTTTGTGGATTCGTTCCGCGAGGAAAGTGACTCCACCTCGCTCGATGAGAGCCTTCAGACTCCGCCGGAGTCCGCCCCCGCTAGTGATCCGCAAATCTCGGTGACCGACATCGCGGTAGCACAGCCGCAATCTCACGAATCGCCCGACATAAACATCGTGCCGACCCTCGGCACAGCCACGCTTTCGCCCATCGCCGCGCCACCAACGACCGTCAAACCCTCTGGTAAAAAATCCATCGCGACCTCTGCTCGCGGTGCTGGCGCTGGACGGAGCGGGCTCATCGGCAAAGGCGCTGGCGGCATCTACGTTCCGGCGAAATATGCACGCTGCCCCGCACCCGTATTTCCGCCCGAAGCGAAAAAGTCGGGCCTAAAGGGAACCGTGCTACTGCTCGTGGAAGTGGACGAAGCTGGCCGCCCAGCCAGCGTCTGCATCCAGCGCACATCCGGCTACGAACTGCTCGACACTGCCGCGCTACGCACTGTGCGCAACTGGCGTTTCGAGCCAGCGCGACTGGATGGCCAGGCCGTCACCTCCCGCGCCCAAGTCCCCGTTCGCTTCGCCTCGTAGAAGGTTATTCCCTCGGTGGGTTTACTTCGCGGGTGGTGGCTCCGTTGGTGTCGCTGAGGATGAGGATGGCGAGTTTTTCGACTTCGTTCAGCTCGGCGGGTTTTAACATTTGGTAATCGAGGCCGTTCTTTGGTGCAGACTCAGCGGCATTTAAACGAGGAGATGGTGCACCAAGGCCAGGAATCGCTAATGCGTTGTCCGGTGCGTTGAGGCTTGCGTAGTCGAAGCGTCCGCGCAGGTCGGTGTAGCCGTCTTTGAAAAAGCGGACGGTGCCGTTTTTCAGACGCGCATACACTTTCACGTAGGCTTTGCTCACGGCTTTGTCGGTGCCGGTGTCGCGGACTTCGAGGCGTCCGTAGTTTTCCGTGAGCGTGAGCTTCAGCGTGTTGGCGTGATATGCCTGCGTCTTGCGCTGGCCCTCGGCGAGGACTTCGACGAGCACGTTGGCCTTCGCGTATTCACCGGGAAGCGGGACATCGAGCGTGTCCTTGTCCTTCGGCAACGGCTGCACGGCGCTCTTGCTGGGCTTGATGATGCTGAAACGGCTCGCGTCTTCGCTCACGAATGGATTGCTGCTGAAGGAAAACTCGGGGTCCATCAGGTAGTAATTGATCGTGGCCTCGCTGAGATTTTTCCAAGTCAGCGCGATGGTTTTGTTTTCCACCTTGAGGTCAATCGTCGGCTCGGTCGCGGCGAGTTCTGCCTGCTGTTTTTCGCGGTCGGGTTTGTCGTCAGTTTTCTTCGCGGCGGCCTTGCCTTCGATTTCGTCGAGCTGGCTGGTGACTTCGCCGAAGATTTTCTGCCAGCGCGGCACGGGGAAGTCCGTGTATTTCGCGGCGACTCCGCGCGCGTCGGCGAGGTTGCTTTCGTAAAAGTCGGCGTAGCAGCGCAGGTAGTCGTGCTGGATTTTGGTCGGCAGCCCCTTCGCATCAATTGCGTGGAAGCGTGTCAGCGCGTCATCCACGCGGTCTTGCAGAAAGAGGTAATACGTCACGCTCATCGAGTCGCCGGTATCGAGCGCGGGTTTGTGCGCGAGGATGTCGAGCAGCGAGCGGTATTGGCCGAGCACGGCGGGATTCGCGATGCGCGTTTCGCCGCCGAGCTTGTGGGCGCGCTGGTTGATGAGCGGCGAATATTCGAGGTGCTCGTAGCTGCGACGCTCGATGGGATCGAGCGCGACGAGCTTCGAGGAAAGGAACGGCCCGCATTGCGAGAGGAACTGATCCTTGTGCTTCAGCCATTCGCGGAGCGAGGGCGCGTCGTTGTGCATGAGCGCGTAGCTATAGATTGTTTCATCCCAGATGTGATGCGCGCCGAGGAAAGCGGTGAGCTTTTTGAAAAACGCGGCGTCCCTGCAACGCCACGCAACACGCGG
>JBEIQV010000201.1:0-6202 GCA_040376335.1 Verrucomicrobiia bacterium
ACACGCCGGCTTTCCGAAGGAGGACAGCAGTGAGAATTTTCACCATCACAGCTTTGCAGCATTTTTTCTCCGCCCAAAACTAGCTTCGACCGTGTTCCAAAATCAAACCGCCACTACTGCTCAATCCGGGACGATTACCTACCTTGAGGCGATCCGCGCGGCGCAGCGTAAATTGCTCGCGGAAGACGAACGCGTTTTCATCTACGGGCAGGATATCGCGGATTTCGGCGGCGCATTTAAAGCGACAAAGGGACTGGCGAAGGAGTTTCCGGGACGCGTGATTGATTCGCCTATTTCCGAGGATGCGCAAGTCGGGCTCGCTATTGGCGCAGCGCTCGAAGGAATGCGCCCGATTGTCGAAATGCAGTTCGCGGATTTTTCCACCTGCGGCCTCACTCAAATTCTCCAGCACGCGGCGACGATGTTTTGGCGGACGGGCGTGCCGTGTCCCATCGTGGTACGACTTCCCAGCGGTGGCACTGCGGGTGCCGGGCCGTTTCATTCACAAAGCATGGAGGCGCTCTACGCGCATTATCCCGGCATCGTGGTGATGACTCCCGCGACGGTCGAAGATGCCTACACGATGTTGCTTGAAGCCGTGGAAATTGATGACCCGGTCATCTTCTGCGAGCACAAGTATCTTTATTACCATCTCAAAGCCGACGGTCTTCCCGATGTCGCTTTGCCTACGGGAAAAGCGCGCATCGCTCGCGCGGGCCGCGATGCAACGATCGTTACTTACTCGGCGATGGTTCACGAAAGCATTGCGTGCGCGGAGGAACTCGCTGCCGAGGGTTGGGAAATCGAAGTCGTGGATTTACGCAGCGTGAAGCCGCTGGATACTGACACCATTCTCGGGAGCGTCGCTCGAACGGGACGCTTGCTCGCTGTGGGTGAAGCTTTCCCGTGGGGCGGTGTGACAGCCGAGGTGCTTGCCCGCATAGCCACGGAAGGTTTCGGACTTCTTGATGCTCCGCCGATGCGTTTGAACGCAAAGGACACGCCGGTTCCTTATCACCCAAACCTCTGGGGCACTCATCGCCCGACCGCACGGGCAATCACCAGTGCGATGCGCGATTTGCTCCGCAGTTAAACTCAGACTTTCAGCCATGCCCCGCATACCAATTACCATGCCGCAACTCGGCGAATCCATTGCCGAGGCAACCATCGTTCATTTGCCAATCAAAGTCGGCGATCCTGTCGCCGCCGATCAGGACGTGATGGAGGTTGAAACACAAAAGGCGACGATGGGCGTCACGGCACCGTGTTGCGGAACGCTGGCGGAAATTTCAGTCGAACTGCAAAAGAGCTACGCCGTCGGAAGTGTGCTCGGATATCTTGATGTGAGCGCTGAGGACGCGCAGCGGCTCGGACTGAGCGAGCAAGCTCCGAAGCTGGAGGGAGCCGATAGCGATGGCTACAATGCCCCGACTGCCACGGCGAATGTCATGCCGACAGTCCACGGTCTTCCTGTTCCCGCGCACGCGGGAGGGCTCGCATATATGTCGCCACGGATGAAGGCGCGCATGAATGAACTTGGCCTTCACGCTGCTGATTTGGCGGGCATCGCTGGCAGTGGTGCTGCGGGTCGTGTGACCATCGAAGACCTCGAAGATTTTCTCTACCGCCTTGATGAACACGAGCAGACTAAAGCCTCGCCAATGCGTATTGCCGTTGCTGACGCGATGCGCCGTTCGTGGACGCGCCCGTTGGCGAACGTGGGCCGCCCCGTGCAACTCGATGTGCTGCTCGCCCATCGCAAACAGCAAACGCCAAAGGCCGGCCCCGCGCTCTACGCATCGCGCGCGCTCGCCATCGCTCTCGGTGAAAATCGCGCAATCGCGGGGCGTCTGGTTGGTGGTAAAATTGTCCACCCAAAGGCGATTGATGTCGGATTTGCAGTCGAGGCAGACGATGGCGTGCTAGTCCCCGTTTTGCGCAACGCGGATCAAGTGTCCCTCTCAAAACTCATCGCCCGCTACGATGAACTCGTCGAACTCGCCCGCGCCCGTCGCCTGCCAGCTAGCGCGCAAGGCGGCAGCATTGCGACGGTGACAAATTTCGGGACGTTTGGCCTGACATGGGCAACGCCCATTCCGTTGCCTGAGCAGACTCTGCTGCTCGGTCTCGGCGCAGGACGAGTCGTTCCGAATTGGGACAAGGCGAAAGGCCAGTTTGTTCCTGTGACCGAGGCGGAACTCACTCTGAGTTTCGATCACCGTGTGCTCGATGGTGGTGCGGCTGGACGACTCTTGCAGCGAATCGTCGAACTCCTGCAATCGCCCGAGAAGCTTTGAGCCAGCACAGCTTTTTGTAGCTACACGCCAGCTTTGAGCATTTTGCTTTCTACCTTCTCAAAACGATAGCGCGCGTCGTAGCGGCCACGATTGTGTTTTCTGCAACAGCGGATGCAGGCTGCGCCGCGTGAGAGCGGTTTCACCCGCGCAATTTCCACTGCGCACGATGGGCAGCGATAGAAAAGTTTGCGTGCGACTGTGCGGCGGGGCAGGGGAAGTTCGTGCGTGCGCTTTTCGTCCTTTAGCCCGAGATCGCGGCAGGCGCGCTTCCACTCGGCTCCGTGGGGCGAAATGCGGCGGCCTTTTGCGCGGTCGTGCGCGAGGAGATGGGCGAGTTCATGGCGGAGTGTGCGCTGGATTTCTTCCTCACCAAACTCTGCGAGCCGTGGATTTAAAGTTATCAACGACTGACGCCAGTAGGCCATCCCGGCGGTGCTACGCATTCGCGAGTTCCATCGGACTTTCAGCACGCTGGCGAGATGGTCTGCTTGCTGAGTGATGAGCAGGGTCTTTGCTTTCGCGAGCAGTTTTTCGGAACTCGGAACAGCGGGATTTTCTGCCTTTGTGTTCTCGCGTTTCTCGGTGCGGGGAGCCCCCGTCTTTTTGACAGGCGCTTTGATGAACAGGCGCTTGAGAAAGTCGAACTGCATGAGCGTGGGAATCATTCCGAGATGCGCGCGAATACGCCGCGCATCCGCGAAAACGTCTCGTCAATTTCCTCGGCGGTTGTCGTTTTACCGAGGGAAAATCTTACAGTCGCTTGGGCGATTTCGACAGGCACGCCCATCGCGAGCAGCACGTGTGAAGGCTGGATGCTGCCGACCATGCACGCACTACCGCTCGATACGCAGATGCCCGCGAGGTCGAGCGAAATGATCAGACTTTCGCCATCCATTTCGGGGAAGCTGACGTTCAGCGTGTTTGGCAGGCTGTTCTCGATGGTGCCATTGCGGACGGCTGCCGGAAAAATGGCACGCACACCTTCCCACAGCTTTTCACGCAACGCGCTCTGACGTGCGATTTCATTATCGAGATCAACGAGCGCAAGTTCAGCAGCGGCGGCGAGACCGACGATAGCGGCGGTGTTTTCCGTGCCGGGCCGCCGGTCGCCTTCGTGGCTGCCTCCAAATGCGATCCGCTCAATCGGCAATCCGCCGCGCAGCCACAGCAATCCCGCACCTTTTGGCCCGTAAAATTTGTGGGCGGCGAGAGACACAGCATCAAAGCCACTCGCGCTCAGGGGCGGTAGCTGCTCCTTTCCGAAGCTCTGAATCACATCGCTATGAAAAAGCACGCCACGCTCGCGGCACATCGCGGAGAGTTTTTCCACGGGTTGCTTTACGCCAGTCTCGTTGTTCGCAGTCATCACGGAGACCAGCGTCGTCTCCGGCGTAAATGCGGACGCGAGGCGCGCGGCATCGAGTTGTCCGTTCGCTTCCACGGGCAGGAAGCTGACTCGGAAGCCCTCGCTTTTTTCCAAATGCTCAAACGCGTGCAGCACCGCGTGATGTTCGGTGGCGCAGGTGATGATGTGCTTTCCCCGTTCTGTGTTTTTGCGGGCGAGACCGATGACGGCGAGATTGTCTGCCTCCGTCCCCCCGCCTGTGAAAATGATCTCGTGGGGACGCGCGCCGAGTAATTTTGCGAGCCGGTCTCTCGCATCGTCTATCGCAGCGCGCGCTTCGCGTCCGGCGGCGTGAATGGACGATGGATTGCCGTGCCAGCGCTCAAGGTAGGGCCGCATCGCTTCGAGCACTGCCGGGGAGAGCGGAGTGGTGGCGTTGTGGTCGAGATAAATCATCGCAGCGAGCATCTGATCTTCGTCGCAGCTTGGCGAATCGTTTTGCCGATTGAGTTCACGTGATGGCGAAAAATCGCAATGACTCGCAGAAAAATGCTGTCACTTTGCACACCCATGAATCTGAAGTTTTGTCAGCGCCTGTTGTGCGCAATGTCTGTATCCACGCTAGTGCTCACATTGGGTGGCTGCGCGTCAAAGGAAGAGCGCGCTGCGCAACAACGATGGGAGACGGATGATGAACGTTCCGCACGGCGAGTTTTCCGTTCGGGTTGGATCAGGCCGTCTATCACTGAGGAAGACAAAGATTTCTACTATCGTTCGTTTTTGCGCTGAGCGACTGTCGCTAAATCACCCAGTCGTTCCCGTCCATGCCGGCGCGCTTGTCTTTATCCAGAACGCGAACGCCCTGCCCCTCGGCGAGGACGAGACTGCGCGCAGGAACGCCGTGCGTAAGAAATACGCTCGCTCCAATCGTCGATCCTGCACCGATGGTGGTGTCGCCGCCCATGATGGTTGCGTTCGCGTAAATCGTGACGTGATCCTCGATACTCGGATGTCGCTTTTGCCCGCGCAGCGCTTGTCCGCCAGCGAGTGATTTCGCGATGAGCGAGACGCCTTGGTAAAGTTTCACGTGTTTGCCGATGACGCTGGTTTCACCGATGACGACGCCTGTTCCGTGGTCTATGAAGAAGTGGCTGCCGATGTGCGCGCCGGGATGGATGTCTATACCGGTGCGACTGTGCGCCCACTCGGTCATCATGCGAGGGATGAGTGGGACTTCGAGCGCGTGCAAAACGTGCGCGCTTCGCTGAATCGCAATCGCTTCGATGAATGGATACGACAAAATCACCTCGTCGCTTCCTCCCGCTGCCGGGTCGCCTTGAAAAGCGGCATCCACATCCGTGGCGAGCATCTCGCGCACATACGGAATGGCCGAAAGAAATTCATTGGCGAGAGAGGTAGCGCGCGCATTCGGGCAATCGGGTTCGTCGAGACGCAGGCTCTTGCAGATTTCCTCCGCGAGATTCTGACCGATCGTATATACGCGATGCGCCGTGATACGCGGCAGATGGCTGCTGTGGACAGGCTCCAAATCGTGAAAACCCGGAAAGAGAAGCTGAAGCAACTCCTCGCAGATAGTCGCAATGGCCCGTTTGCTGGGCAGATTTGCGCCGTCCACATGGTTCGTGCCGCCCCCTGTGGAGTAGGAGCTGAGGATGCTTTCGGTGATATTCGCGGGATCTTTTTCCATGCGTCGGCGGCACTATGGGGTAGAGAGTGCGGGGGATAAAGGAGGAACGCGCAGGTGATTTTCTCAAAAACCCCGCTTGACTCGGGCGAGCCATCCCCTAGTTTCGGCGCTCCTTTTCCGCTGCTGCCAATCGGCGGGACACGTCGCCTCGTGAGAGGTGCGTGAATTCACAAAAACAACAACACATATGGTTCCTCGTCGGAGCGGTGGCAGCCGTTCTTAATTGGCCTGAAGCCTCGGGCCGCGACGACACCGACAAAAAAACACATACCATGGCAGATATCAGCACAATCGTTGATCAACTCAGCAGCCTCACCGTCCTCGAAGTCGCGGACCTCGTGAAGCAACTCGAAACCAAGTGGGGCGTCAGCGCCGCGGCACCAGTGGCCGCAGTCGCAGTCGCCGCAGGTGGTGGCGGCGCAGCCGCTGCACCAGCGGAAGAAAAGACCGCTTTCGACATCGTCCTCAAAGAGGCCGGTGCGAACAAGATCAACGTCATCAAGGAAGTCCGCGCCGCAGTGCCCGGCCTCGGTCTCGCCGAAGCCAAGGCTCTCGTCGAAGGCGCGCCCAAGACCCTCAAGGAAGGCGCGACCAAAGCCGAAGCCGAAGAGATCAAGAAGAAGCTCGAAGCAGCTGGCGCGAAGGTCGAGATCAAGTAATCTCAGACTCTCATTTCAAAGCAAACGCGCAGGGGAAACCCTGCGCGTTTTGCTTTGTAGGAATGGATGGTTTACGCAGATAGCAACTGCCGCAGCACGTAGGGCAGGATGCCGCCGTGGCGGACGTATTCGACCTCGATGGCTGTATCAATGCGGCTGCGGAGCGTGACTTTCTCCTCGGTGCCGTTTGCGA
>JBEIQV010000239.1:0-5190 GCA_040376335.1 Verrucomicrobiia bacterium
CACGGGCGCTTTTTTTGCAGGCGCGGCGGCCGGTTTCGCGGCGGCAGGCGGTGTCGCTGGCTTCGCAGCAGCGGGCGCTGTTGAAGCTGGTGCTTTTTCCACGGCTAAGGCGGGCGCTGGCGCGACAGGCTCTGATTTTGGAGTCTCCGTTTTTGGTGGTTCGACCGTAGCCGGCGGCGCAAGCGTGATGGCTGCCGCAGCTTTCTCCGGCGCAGGTGCGGTGGTAGTAGCGGGTGCCTTGACGACTGGCACGGCTGCGGGCTTCGCGGGAGCTGCGGCAGGCTTGGCTGCTGCGGGTGTGGGTGCCTTGGGGACATCCGCTGGCTTGAGTTGCCACTCCTCGAAGGGATGCATGTTGATGTTCCCGTAGGGGCAAAGCTCGGCGCATTTTCCACAGCCGATGCACCAGTCTTCGATGACGATTTCGAGCGACTCCTTGCGACGAATGGAGCCGACGGGACACTGCGTCATGCACAACGGGTCACGGCAGGAACGGCAGGCGGTGGGAACAAGGAAATGATCGTAGCGAAGACCATCACGGATGAGGCGCGTGACGCCTTCGTGCGCTTCAGCGCAGGCGTTCACGCAGGCGTCGCATCGCGTGCAGTGGTCGAGATCGATGAGCAGGAGGTTTTGTGCTTCGTAGAGACCTTGATTCAGGAAGTCGTCGAGCTGGATGCCAACTGGAACTTTGCGCTGCTCGTTCGCAGCGATACGGGCTGCCGCGACTTTCAACAGTGATTCGCGAACAACCGGAAACTTTTCCAGCATCACGCGGAAATCAGCACCCGCGATTTTCACGAGCGAGACAGCATCGAGCGCGGAGCATGTGGCGTTGCGAGGCGAATCGTGAAGCAGTCCGATTTCGCCGAAATATTCACCGCGTTTCAAATACGTGCGCACCATCTCGCCACCGGGCATCGCCTGGGCAACTTTCACCAGACCGCTGCGGATGAGATAGAACGCATCCGCTGTGTCTCCCTGCTTGCAGATGTTTTCGCCCTTTCCGCAGGAGATGAGTTCCGCACGATCCTTGAGGTAGGTGATGAATTCATCGCCGAGACCGCTGAAGAGCGGAACGCTGTTTAAATGGTTGGCGAGCGAGCGCTGTCGGTATTTTTCGTCGAGCTGCTTTTTGAACGATGTGCCCTTGAACGTCGCAGCCTTCACCTTCGTGGATGCCTTCGTATCGGCGTCCACCTCGCGTGTGCCCACGAGCATATCGAGAATGACACGAAGCATTTCGACCATCACGCAGTCGCCCTTCGCGCGAACCGTCGCACTGCGCGGCTGGAAAGTGCGGCACGTCATTTCGCCGAAAAGCTCGCCAGCGCCGAGCACGGCGAGCGGCTTCGTTTTCGGGAGATCCACGTCGGCATCAATCGTGATGAATCCGTCCGCCTCGCTGCCGGTGGACTTGCCGCCTAATCCAACAGCCTTTTTCAAAAAGCCAAAGAAGCCGCCACGGCGGTCATTCTGCACTTTGGCCAGCGGATTTGCGATAAAGATGTCCACCTCGCCTTCCACGATGTAAAAAGCCGTCGAGCCGAACTCCCCTTCTTCGCAAACGATATCGCCCTCACTAAAGCGGCGTAATACGGCCGCACCGAGCGCATAGTTTTTCAAAAGTCCCTGCGATATTTCGCCCAGTGCAGGGAGATATTTTAGCAACTCCTCGAGTCCGAGTGGTTCGCCGGTTGTCAGTTTTTCAGGGGCTTCGCTCATGCACTTGATTTGCTGTTATCACATTCGCCGAGCGAAGGGGAAGCGAGATGTTTGATAATGCTCAACGTTTAGGGATGGTGAGAGGTCGCTTCGTGCCAAGCTCCTCGACGACGACTTGATCGCTCCGCAACTCCAGCACTTTGAATTTCCGGCTCCCCTGCCCCGGCAGCGTGACGATTTCGTCCACATGGATTTTTTGTTCGATGCCATCCGCTCCGACGACGACCGCATGTGTTTCACTGCTGCGTGCGGGCATGTCGCGGACGAGGATAACTTTTTCCTTCGTCTGCGGATTCATGAGGGTCACGTTCGAGACATCGGTGAAGACGCCGTGTTTATCAGCCTTCACCTCCTGCTTGATTCCCGTCACCCGGTAAGCAAGCCCCTTCGGCTGGGAGCCTTCGCGCAGGTCTTCTTCACCAAGTCCGTCCGTTCGCTCAATGTGAGCTTTGCCCGGTTTTACATCGCGGAGGATTATCGGGATTTTGATTTCAGTCATCGCCTTCACGCTCACGCCCTCGATCACGCCGGGAAGAGAATTTGGATCGCGTGGATTGGTGCTCGCGAGAAACTCTTCGCGATTGGAATAGCCGTCGGCGTCGGCGTCTTGGTCCAGCACCGATGGATCGGGCGTGAGATTGTATTTCTTAAACCACGCTTCGTATTTCGTTTTATCATCGGGCGAAAGGCCGACGAGCAGCGCGGCGTCATCGGTTTTCGCCGCAGCCGCAGGCTTGGCGGCAGCAGGCTCGGAGCCAGTCGGCGCTGGCTCTACAGCTTCTCCTTTAAACGGCGCGCGAGTCTCGGGATGAGTCTCCACGACTGTCGTCTCCTTTTTGTGGCAGGCGGCAAAAGCGAGAGCGATACACAGCGCGGCGAGTTTGTTCATGTTGTCAGGATAGGATGAGGCTTCCACTACACAACCACGCGCTCACGTGAAATCTTGGCCCTCTTCGCCGACAAGTGTCACACACACTCGCGCCGTCGTGACACAGCCAAGGGGTGCCTGCCTCTGGGCAAATGAGGGTATGCTTTCTGCCAGAAGCCTGCGCACACTTTGAAATATGAGAACCGACCGATTCACCCAACGCATGCAGGAAGCCCTGCAATCCGCACAGTCCCTCGCGGCGAACAGCAACCACACGGAGTTCGACAACGAGCACTTTCTCATCGCGCTGCTGGAGCAGCCGGAGGGCGTGACGAAGCCGCTGTTTGAAAAGCTCGGCATCAACGTGGCGAATGTGCAGGTGCAGCTCGATGCGGCGATTGCGAAACGCGCACAAGTTCACGGACTGACGGCGCAGACGAATCCGGCGGCGGAATTGCTGGCGATTCTGCGCTCAGCGGAGAAAGAGATGGCGAAGCTGAAGGACGAATACCTGAGCGCGGAGCATTACATCCTCGCGCTGTCGGACAGCGGCGTGTCCGCGGGCAAGCTGCTGAAGTCGCTCGGCGCGACGCACGCGAAGCTCATGCAGGCACTCCAGCAGGTGCGCGGTTCGCAGCGCGTGACGGATCAGAATCCCGAGGACAAATACCAGACGCTCCAAAAATACGGTCGCGACCTCACGGACGCTGCGCGCAAAGGGAAGATCGATCCGGTCATCGGCCGTGATGACGAAATCCGCCGCACGATGCAGGTGCTCTCGCGCCGCACAAAAAATAATCCCGTGCTCATCGGCGAGCCGGGCGTGGGCAAGACGGCAATCGTCGAGGGACTCGCGCGACGCATCGTGGCTGGCGACGTGCCGGAGTCGCTGAAGAACAAGCGGCTCATCGCGATGGATATTTCCGCGATGGTCGCAGGTGCGAAGTTCCGCGGGGAATTCGAGGACCGGCTGAAGGCGTTTTTGAAAGAGGTCACCGACAGCAACGGCGAGATCATTCTCTTCATTGATGAGTTGCACACCATCGTCGGCGCCGGCAAGGCCGAGGGCTCGATGGACGCGGGCAACATGCTCAAGCCCGCGCTCGCCCGCGGCGAACTCCGCACCATCGGCGCGACGACGCTCGACGAGTATCGCAAGTATATCGAGAAGGACCCCGCGCTGGAGCGGCGCTTCCAGCCGGTGAAAGTGGACGAGCCGAGCGTGGAGGACACCATCGCGATTTTGCGCGGGCTCAAGGAACGCTACGAGGTGCACCACGGCGTGCGCATTCAGGATGCGGCGATCGTCGCCGCAGCGGTGCTCTCGGATCGCTACATCAGCGACCGCTTTCTGCCGGACAAGGCGGTGGACCTCATGGACGAGGCGGCGTCGCGGCTGAAGATGGAAATTGATTCGATGCCGACGGAGATCGACCAGGTCGAGCGCGCCATCATGCAGGGCGAGATGGAACGGCAGGCGCTGAAGAAGGAGAAGGACGCCGCATCGAAAGATCGCCTCGCGAAGCTCGAAAAGGAGCTCGCCGACCAGAAGGAAAAAAGCTCTGCGCTGAAGGCGCAGTGGCATAAAGAAAAGGAAATCCTCGGCGGCTCGCGCAAGGCGAAGGAGGAACTGGAGGCCGCGCGCACGGAGCTGGAACAGGCGCAGAGACGCGGAGATCTGACGAAGGCGAGCGAGATTCAATACGGGCTCATTCCCGAACTGGAACGGAAGCTCGCCGCGCAATCCTCCGGCGCACAGCAGCAGACGACGCTCCTGCACGATGAAGTCACCGACGAGGAAATCGCGAAGGTCGCCGCGGCATGGACGGGCATTCCCGTTTCCAATTTGCGCGAAGGCGAACGCGAGAAGCTCATCAAGATGGAAGATCGCCTTGGCAAACGCGTCATCGGGCAGAAGCAGGCGATCATCGCCGTGTCGAATGCCGTGCGCCGCGCGCGCAGCGGCTTGCAGGATCCGAACCGCCCCATCGGCTCATTCATTTTCCTCGGCCCGACCGGCGTCGGAAAAACGGAACTCGCCCGCGCACTCGCGGAGTTCCTTTTCGACGACGAGAACGCAATGACGCGCATCGACATGAGCGAATACATGGAGAAGAACAGCGTCGCGCGGCTCATCGGAGCGCCTCCGGGATACGTCGGCTTCGAGGAAGGCGGGCAGCTCACCGAGGCCGTGCGCCGCAAGCCGTATTCAGTCATCCTTTTCGACGAGATCGAGAAGGCGCACGGCGATGTGTTCAACGTGCTCCTGCAGGTGCTCGACGACGGACGCATCACCGACGGCCAGGGACGCACTGTGGACTTCAAAAACACGGTGATCATCCTCACCTCCAACATCGGCAGCCAGCACATCTTAGAAGCGGCAAACGCCGAACAGCGGGAGGCGCTTGTCATGGAGGCCCTCCGCGGCCATTTCCGGCCCGAGTTCCTCAACCGGATCGACGAGACCATCCTGTTTGACCGCCTGTCCGAGGAGGACCTCACGCGCATCGTCGAGATCCAACTGCGCCACCTCGCCGGCCGGCTGGCGGCCCAAAAGCTCACGCTCGAACTGAGCGCCGAAGTCAAAAGGCTCCTCG
>JBEIQV010000090.1:0-11411 GCA_040376335.1 Verrucomicrobiia bacterium
ATGGCGCAAAAGGACGCCAATCAGTGCAACACGATGAAAAAATGTCGAGGCGCGGAACTGCCTCGTGAAAGCCATTTTGCAAAGCCCTGAAAAAGGATGCAACAACTTGAAAATGAGTTGTTTCTGAATTTTCAATCCTCTGCTCTACCAACTGAGCTATCCAGCCTTTGAGAGGGCGGAGAGAATGCACGCGCTGATTTTCTTGGCAAGCGGTTTTCCAAATTTCGCGTTTAAACATACGAATGCCGCCATGGTTTTCACCATATCAGGTGAATTCGCAAAGGCGGGTGCTACCTGGAGGATTCAGGTGGTGCAGGAAGGGTGGCGGCACCAGGCACTGCCGGCGATGGCTGCGATGAGGGTGTGGACGGTGGAACGGTTGCGCGGGGGGCAAGCGATGGTGCCGCTGCGGGTGCAGGCGCAGAGATGCGGATGAGTTCTTCCAACTGACTAGCCCATGATTGCGACTCGGGGTGATGGGGAAAGGTTTTGAGAACGCTGAACATTTCGTTGATGGCGCGGTTGCGGAAACCGAGCAGAAGGACGTCCTGTGCGCGCGCCCAGATGAGGGCGGGGCGTTTCACTTGCGTCCACTCGCGCTGTTCGATGTCGAGTTTGCGGTCAGCAGCGCGCTCTGTCGCGCGCTTGATGGTCAAGTCCCAGTATTCAAGAATTCTCGGATCCTTTGCGGCGCGGAACTGCGGCAGGATGACGGCTTGATAAATCCCTTCGAGATTTCCTGGAGTCATCTCCCATGCGCTTGGTTCGCCTTTGGTCTTTGCGCCGTATTCACTGAGCAGTTCGCCGAGTTGCAACCAGCGGGCAACGGGACTCTCGGTGATGGAAGTGCGGAGCAGTTGGTCATGCATTCGCTTTGAGGCTGCGTCTTCGATGTTCTGTTTTTGCATCGGGCCTCCGCGCTCGTGCTCCCTTTTGATCTGCTCGTCGAGGCGGTCGGCGGCTGCTTCGTCCAGTTGGAGTTGTTTGGTGAATTCGATGACTTGCGGCAGGAGTTGTTTCGCATCGGTGCCCGCCGAATGCTGGAGGGAAAGCGCGACCCATTGCAGATGGAGTCTGGCTGCGTTTCCGCTCAACTTGCTGCCCAGCGCATCCCCCTCACCTTCTTTCCAATTGTGCATCGCAGTGCCTGCGTTCTTCGCGCCTTCAAACTGCACTGCTTTCACAGCATCTTTCCATAGCGCCACAGCTTTTTCGGCGCTTTGAGCTGCGGCGGAAATTTGCGAAAGCGCCTGACTGCGCCGGGTTTTGATTCCCGTCATGTTGATTTCGCGAATTTGTTTGAGCGATTGTAAAAGCTGGCCCGCGTCCACGGGTGGCGCGTCTCCGGTTTGCGCGAGGGCGTGCGATGCAAATGTGGCGAATGTGGCGAGGAGAATGGTTCGTTTCATATCGGGAGTGCGGGCGTTTTGACTAAACGGAATCCCGTTTTATTCACAGAATTACTTACCGGCTCACTGGATATTCATCACGCGCTGCCACACGCGGTCTTGGACGCGGAACATTTTCTTTTTCGCTGACGCGTTGGTGTCGTCGAAGCCATTCAGATGAAGCAGGCCGTGGATGATGTAGAGCGCGAGTTCGTGCTCGACGCTGTGGCGGTGTTCCTTTGCGCAGGCGAGCGCGGTCTCGGCGCTCACGACGATTTCGCCGTGATCGAAAGTGATTACGTCCGTCGCGCCGGGGATTGCCATGAATTCCACGTGAACTCGCGCTATCGTAGCGTCGCTCACGACGGCGACATCCACTAGCGGGAGTTTTTGCAGTGAAAATTTCCCATCACCCGAGTGGAGGACGCATTCGGCGAACGCTGCATCCGCCGCGCGGCGCAGCCATGCGAGGTCGAAGCGCACTTTGCGCTGCTTGTTCATCACGGAAATCTCCATCGCCCCGACTCCACGCCAACGCGGGCATCAATGCGAGCGCGTTTTCACGCTAGATTGCTGACACGCTTGCCGCAGAGCATTTCGCCCGATACACGGGGCGGACTATGAAAAAGCTGCTCTCTCTTTCCGCCATCTGCGGGCTTACTTTTGCCGCGTGTGTAATTGCAGGTGATTCCTTCACAGATCCGGCGAACGCGGGGCCGGATTTTGCGGTGCAGGGCGAATACGTCGGTGAAAACTGCGCGGCGCAGGTCATCGCGCTCGGCGATGGAAAGTTTCACATCGTCGGCTGGAAGCCCGCTTTGCCCGGTGCGGTCGCGGATTTTGAAAAGAAGGCCGATGTAGTTGCGGCGCGCGAGGGTGACAAGGTGGTCTTTAATAACAACGGCTGGAAGGGCGACATCACGAATGGGGAAATTCATGGTGTGAACGAGGACGGCAAACCGTGGACGCTGAAAAAAACGGAGCGCAAATCCCCCACCCTCGGTGCAAAGCCGCCAGCGGGTGCCGTGGTTCTTTTCGACGGAACCAATGCGGACGCATGGAACAACGGCAAGATGGACAAGGAAAACAACCTCATCTGCGGCGTGCTGAGCAAACAGGAGTTTGGCGACGGGACGCTGCATATCGAGTTTCGCACGCCGTTCATGCCATCCGCGCGCGGGCAGGGTCGCGGCAACAGCGGCATCTATGTGCAGGATCGCTACGAGTGCCAGGTGCTCGATTCCTTCGGACTGAAAGGCGAGAACAACGAGACGGGCGGCATTTATTCCAAGAGCAAGCCGAAGCTGAATGCGTGTTTCCCGCCGCTGAGCTGGCAGACTTACGACATTGATTTTGAAGCCCCGAAGTGGGGCGCCGACGGCAAGAAAACGAAGAATGCGGTGATTACGGTGCGGCTCAACGGCATTCTCGTGCAGGACAAAGTGGAGGTGAATGGCAACACCACCGCATCCGGTCGCAGGGAAGGTCCGGGTCCGGGGCCGATTCAACTTCAGAATCACGGAACACCGGTCGTTTACCGCAACATTTGGATCGCAGAGAAAAAATAACCATGAGGAGCATGACAGGCTACGGACGCGGCCAAAGCGTCTTTCAAGGAGCGAAGTTCACGGTGGAATTGAATTCCGTGAACCGGAAACAGAGCGATGTGGTCATCAACATCCCGCGCGAGCTTGCCGAGCTGGAGCCGCGCGTGCGCGACGCCATCAACGCCGAGGTGACACGTGGTCGCCTCACAGTGGTGATCGCCTTTCATGCGGGAGCGACGACGCAGAGCCTCGCGCTCGATAGCAAACTGGCGCGCACCTATCATCGTGCGATGCTCGATTTGAAAAACGAACTCGGCGTGGGCGGCGAAATCACCATCGAGACAATCCTCCGCGCTCCCGGCGTGCTGAAGGCTCCCGAGGAGCAACTTTCCGTAGATTCCGCATGGCCGCACGTGGAGGCCGCACTCGGCGAGGCGCTCGCGGATTTACTCAAAATGCGCGAACATGAAGGTGCGCATCTCGCAAAAGACCTCGACAAGCGGCTGAAAATTGTGCGCGATGCCGCGAAAAAAGTGCGCAAACTCCAGCCGGGAGTCTTGAAGCGATATCGGCAGAATTTGCAGGAGCGCATCCATCGCGCAGGGCTTGAGCTTTCGCTCGATGACGAGCGGCTCGTGAAGGAAGTCGTCGTCTTTGCCGACAAAAGTGACATCTCCGAGGAACTCACGCGGCTGGACAGCCACTTCGAGCAATTCGCAATTCACCTCGGCAAAAACGAGCCGGTGGGACGAACACTGGAATTCATGTGCCAGGAAATCGGTCGCGAGTTTAACACTCTCGGCTCCAAGGCAAATGACGTGGAAATTTCGCAGCTTGTCGTGACATGCAAAGCCGAGATGGAGAAAATTCGAGAACAAATCCAAAACATCGAGTGAGCACGCGCCATGGCATCGTCTTCGTGATTTCCGCGCCGTCCGGCGGCGGAAAAAGCACGCTGCTCCGAATGCTCGGTGATGAGCCGGACTTCGTTTATTCAGTGAGTTGCACGACGCGCCAGCCGCGCGCGGGCGAGGTGGATGGGCGCGATTATCACTTTCTGAGCGTCGAAGAGTTTGAGCGTCGCGTCGCTGCGGACGAATTTCTCGAACATGCGCTCGTCCACGGCAACCGATACGGCACTTTGAAACAGACGGTGCAGGAAAGTCTTTCAGCCGGACACGACGTGCTCATGGATGTGGACATTCAAGGAGCCGCCCAAATCCGCGCCAACGCCGACGCACGCATCCATGGAGCGCTCGTGGATATTTTTCTCATGCCGCCGAACATGGCGGAGCTCGAACGCCGCCTGCGTCGCCGCAACACGGAAACAGCCGAACAACTCGCACTGCGTCTCTCGAATGCAGCCGGCGAAATGGCGCAATGGCGCTCCTACCGCTACGCGATCATCAGCGGCTCACCGATGGATGACTTTGAAAACTTCCGCTCCATCATGCTCGCCGAGCGGATGCGCAGCGAGCGCATGACGCTTCCATTCTGATCCAAACATGAGCGCACCCGTCATCATCCTCGGCGTCACCGGCAGCATCGCAGCCTACAAAGCCGCCGACATCGCCAGCAAACTCGTCAAGGCGGGCGCGGAAGTTCACGTCGTGATGACGGGACACGCCACGGATTTCGTCACGCCGCTCACGATGCAGACACTCTCGCGCAATCCCGTCGTCACTTCCGCACGCGATGCGCAGACGAATTGGAAACCCGGCCACATCGAACTCGCAGACCGCGCGAATCTACTGCTCATCGCCCCCGCCACCGCAAACGTGATCGCCGAGCTGGCCCACGGCCTCGCAGCGCATCCGCTCTCCGAAATCGCACTCGCAACACTTGCACCGGTGCTCATCGCGCCCGCGATGAATGGAAAAATGTGGAAACACGCCGCCACACAGACAAATGTCGCGACGCTAAAATCGCGCGGCGTGGAATTCATCGGCCCCGATGAAGGCCAGCTCGCATGTGGATACGAGGGACTCGGTCGTCTCTCGGAAGTGGATGCAATCGTCGCGCGCGCACTCGCACTCGCACGCAAGTAGTCGCGCAATCGCGCGAATTTTTTCATCTGCGTGCAAAAATGTGCGCGCAATTTTTCGCAAATGCTTTTTGCGCGCGCAGAAAAAAACGCACTCACACAAAATATTTTTCTGCATGAGAATTTTGCACCTCGAAAAATACGAACCACGCTACGCGCTTGTGCCAGTCAAGCTCCAGAGGCGATCTCTAGTTTTGATTTTTAAGTTTTCATCAAGCTGATCACAATATCTTGTGCCTCTCACACGCAAAAACTTGTTGACCAGTCTATCTATTGTGGATAGTCCCTCCGCCCCAGAGCAATGTCCTTCCGAAACTCTGCAAGCAACAAAGCCTCCCGAAAATTTCCGATTTCCGTTAACACGGACAGAAAGGGGGTGACGAACAATGGCCGCTAAGAAAAAAGCCGCAGCGAAGAAAGCTGCTCCTAAGAAAAAAGCTGCTCCTAAGAAAAAGGCAGCAGCGAAGAAAAAGAAATAAGGCTCACGCCAGTTTCTCAATTCATGGGAGGCGAATCTATGGTTCGCCTCCCATTTTATTTTCCAGCATACATCGCGCTTCCAATCGCAGCGCCGTGAACGCAGATTATCTCTGAAAATGACCAACGAACTCAACATCGCCACCACATCTGCACGCGAAGCCGGCGTGCTTTTGCGCGAACATTTCGGCAAGCCACCAGAGGTGAACGAACTCCTCGCCCACGACATCAAGCTCGCCCTCGACGTGCAGACTCAGGAACTCATCACCCGCAGATTGCTCGGCGCTTTCCCCGACCACGCGCTCTACGGCGAGGAAGGCATCGCCGGAAATCAGGCTAGTGAGTGGCAGTGGATCGTGGACCCGATAGACGGCACAGTGAACTACTACTACGGCATCCCGCACTATTGCGTGAGCATCGCGCTCCGTCGCGCGGGCGAAATCCAGCTCGGCGTCATCTACGATCCGCAGCGCGATGAAATGTGGCAGACCGTTCGCGGCGGGCCGACGCTCTTAAATGGAAGCACAGTCCGCGTGAGCGACCGCACCGACTTGGGCGAAGCCGTCGTGAGCATCGGATTTTCTAAAAACAAAACGACCATCAACGCCGGCATGGCGCTTTTGCCAAAATACATCGAGCGCGTCCGCAAATGCCGCCTCATGGGCAGCGCCGCACTCGATCTCGCTTACGTCGCTTGCGGGCGACTCGACGCCTACATCGAACAAAGCGTGTCGCTGTGGGATGTCGCCGCTGGGAAACTCCTCCTCGAAAATGCAGGCGGCACTTTTGAAATGACCACGCGCCCCGAAAACCCGGACAAGCTCTCCATCCGCGCATGGAACGGCAAAATCCAGCTCCTCCCACACGAATGAACCTCGTCGGAATCGGCTACGACGTCCACCGCTTCGCGGAAAATCGCGCGCTCATTCTCGGCGGCGTCAACATCCCGCATACACACGGCCTCGACGGACACAGCGACGCCGACGTGCTCTGCCACGCCATCGCCGACGCCATCCTCGGGGCCATCGGCGAACGCGACATCGGCCACCATTTTCCAAACACCGACCCGGAGTGCAAAGGGATGTCCTCCCTCGAAATCGTCCACCGCGCCGTGCAACTCGTCGCCGAGCAAGGCGGACGTTTGAACAACATAGACTGCACACTCATCGCCGAAGCTCCGAAAATCGGCCCGCACCTCGACGCGATGAAAAGCAATCTCGCCACTGTGCTCGCCCTCGATCCAAAGCGCGTCGGCATCAAAGCCACGACCAACGAGCGACTCGGCTTCCTCGGCAGACAGGAAGGCATCGCCGCAATGGCCGTGGCGAGTGTCGAAGTGCCGTGAGCGTCGCAGCAGCCGCGCATTTCGATTCGGCCTTTCTGGCCAAACTGGAGCAGCTTCATCTGCTCGCGAAAAAGCTCTTTCGTGGCGAGCACCGCGCCGAGCGCCGCTCGCGCCAAACCGGCAGCAGCCTCGAATTCGCAGACTACCGCGAATACACACCCGGCGACGAACTCCGCAGCATTGACTGGCCCGCCTACGGACGCCTCGAACGCCTCTTCGTAAAACTTTACGAGCAGGAGCAGGATTTGCCAGTCCACTTCCTCGTGGACGTGAGCGCTTCGATGAAATGGACGCCGCCTTCCACAGCAGCGCGTCTCACAAAACTTGGGTCCTCCCTTCGCATCACCGCCGCGCTCGCCTACATCGCACTGGCAAATCTGGATCGCGTGAATATCCACTACTTTGCATCCAGCCTTCTCGGTGAACTTGGAATCTCACGGGGCAAAGCACATTTTCACACCGTGCTCGATTTTCTCCGCAAAGCCCCCGCTCCCGACGGCCCGACACAACTGCTGCCGTGTGTGCGAGCGTTCACGCAGCGCGTGAAAAGACGCGGCCTCGTCTTCGTGCTCAGCGATTTTTTTGATCCAGCCGGCTACGAAGAAGCGCTGAGTCTCCTGCGTCACAGCCAGTTTGAAGTCCACACGATCCAAATCCTCGACCCAGCCGAACTTTCGCCCGCCCACGTCGGCGACCTCACGCTGCTCGAAACGGAAACTGACAAGTCGCTCGATCTCACTGTCAGCGAAAATCTCATCCGCCGTTACTGCGACGAAATCGCCAGGTTCAACCGCAGCCTGGAAAACTTCTGCCTCCAGCGCGCCATCGCCCACGCCCGCGTGACGACCGATGTCCCCTTCGAGGACATCGTCCTCCGAATCCTGCGCGACGGCATGATGCTTCAATGAAAACGCGCCTCGCATGACATTTCTCCATCCATGGGCTGCGTGGTTTCTCGCGGGAGTGCCGCTCATCGTGTTGCTGTATTTCATGCGGCTCAAAAGGCGAGCGCTACCCGTCAGCACGCTCATGTTCTGGCAGCGCATCGTCAATCAGAGCGGACGTCGCTCGTTCTTCCAGCGGTTGCGCCACCTGCTTTCGCTCCTGCTGAACCTACTCATTTTCACACTGCTGATCGCCGCGCTCGCGCGACCGCTGCTGGAGCGCAGCATCCAGAATGGTGCAAGCACAGTCCTCATTCTCGACGCCCGTGCGCGGATGAACGCCGTCGAGCACGACGGACAGACGCGCTTTGCGGAGGCGCTGGCCATGGCGCGTGGACACGCACACCAAATCTCTGGTCAGCAGCAACTCGCGCTCATCATTCTCGGTGCAAGGCCGACAGTCGCCGTTCCATTCACCTCCGATGAAAAGCCGCTGCTCGATGCGCTAAATTCAGCGCGGCCCACCGAGGCCACCGGTGACTTGAACGCCGCGCTCGCACTCGCCGACTCGTTGCTCGCATCACGCAAAAGCGAAAATCACATCGTGCTCATCAGCGACCGCGAAACAAAAGCACCGTCGCTTCACTCTCCGCTCATCACCCAGAGCGTCGCCACTGCACTCGATAATCTCGCCATCACGCGCTTCGCCACACGCCAATTACCCGCAAGCCCCGAGACAAGCGAACTCCTGCTGGAGATCCAGAATTTCGGGCACGCAACAGTCAGCACCGATGTCGAACTCTCCTACGACGGACGCCTCCTCGAAGTGAAACCCTTCACACTCGCGCCCGGCGAACGTCGCCTCGAAATTTTCACCTCAGTCCCCCGCCCCGGCCGTTCCGCGCGCGGCTGGCTCAAAGCCCGCATCACCACGCCGGACGCGCTCACGCTCGACAACGTCGCCTACGCCACCCTCCCCACCGCGCGCACCGCACGCGTGCTACTCGTCTCGCGCGGAAACTCCTTTCTGGAAAAATTCCTGTCCGTGGATGCGAGCGTAAAATTCCAACTCATCGCGCCAGAAGCATGGCAGCCATCGCTCGCGTCGAAATTTGAAGCCGTGATCTTCGACAACACACTGCCCGCCGACTTCAACCTCGCCAGCACGCAGGGAAATTTCCTTTTTCTAAAGAGCACGCCTTTTTCCGCCGCAACGCCGCTGGAGCAACCGCTCGTCACCGACGTGGACGCCGCGCATCCCGCAACCCGCAATGTGAGCCTGCAAAACGTCACCATCCTCCACGCCGCCACGCTCACACTTCCGCAATCACACGATGGATGGACTTTCTCCGCGCCGCTCCGCTCGTTCGATCACGCATTGCTCATCACCGGCGAACGCAAGCAGCAGCGCATCGCAGCACTCGCATTCGATGTTTTGGAAAGCGACCTGCCGCTGCGGGTCGCGTTCCCGTTGCTGATGAACAACACGCTGCACTGGCTCGCTGGCGAGCAGTCAGGTATGCAGCAGTCCGCGCAAAGCGCCGAAACCATCACGCTCACCGAAGGACAACGCATCACCGCGAATCCCGTCACCTCGGAAACCGAGCCGGTATCAAAGCCGGACATCGCGCTTTTTTTTCAGCCGATGCACAACGGTTACTACGTGCTCAACGAAGGCGAAGCTACGCGCTGGCTCGCCGTGAATACGTTCAGCGCCGAGGAGTCCGACTTGCGCACCAGCAGCGTCAACACACCGGTGTCGCAGCCATCCATTGCACTGGCTAGTTTCAGCAACTGGCCGTTCTGGCGCTGGCTTGTATTCACAGCCTTTGCTCTGCTCGTTGCAGAATGGTGGTTTTTTCATCGGAGGAGGACGGAATGAATTTTGAAGTCTCCCAACCGTGGCTTCTCCTCACGCTGCTCGCGCTACCGCTGTTGCTACTGGGGCAGCGACGCTCACTCGCCGATTTCACACCATCTCAGCGCCGCACTTGTCTTGCGGTTCGCGCGCTCATCCTCTCGCTCATTGCACTCGCGATGGCCGGGGTGCGAGCGTTGCTTCCTTCATCGGAGCTTGGCGTGCTGTTTGTCGTGGATGGCTCTGCGAGCATTTCGCCGGAGGCGGCGAAAACTGCGCGTGACTTTGTCAGTGCTGCCCTGCCATCGCAGAGGATCGGCGACCAGACGGGAGTTGTCGGATTTGGTAAAAGCACCGAGGTGTGGCAGCCTCCGCAGGAAAACGCTGCGCTACTAGAATGGCCGCCTCTTCACGATGCGAAGGCATCCGACATCGGCGGCGCGCTCGATTTCGCCAGTGCGCTCTTCACTGCCAATCAATCGCAGCGCGTCGTGCTCCTGAGCGACGGCAACGACACGGGCGGGCGCGCATTGGAAACAGCAACCCGGCTCGCACGCGCAGGTATCGAGGTGTGGACGGTTCCGCTTCGCAATCCGACGAAACCCGAGGTGCTCGTCGAACGTGTGGACGTGCCAGCGCGCATGAAACTCGGCGAGCCGTTCGATCTCACTGCCAACATCCGCAGTAACGTCGCGACGCGCGCGAAGGTTCGGCTGTATCAAAGCCAGTTCCTCATCGCGGAGCGCAAGCTGGAGTTGAAAATCGGCAACAATGAATTCCGCGCGCCGGGGCTGAAACCCGACGGGAGCTTCGTGCAATACGAAGTCGAGATCGTGCCAGATCAGGACACCGCGATTGAAAACAATCGCGCGACCGCCGTGGCGAGTATGCGCGGCCAGCCGCGTGTGCTGCTCGTGGACGGCGACCCGGAAAAAGCGCGTCCGCTCGCCGACGCCCTGCGCGCCGGGCGCATCGCGGTGGAATTGCGCGGGCCGAACGGTGCGCCCCGCTCGCTCGACGACTTGCAGCAGTTCGATCTCTTCCTACTCAGCGACCTCTCCGCGCTCACGCTCGGTCGCGAGCAGATGGAACTGTATCGCCGGTGGGTGCAGGATTTCGGCGGGGGCTTTGTTTTGCTCGGCGGTGAAAACAGCTACGGGGTCGGCGGCTATTTCCGCACACCCATCGAGCAAATGCTGCCGGTCCGCATGGAGCACAACGACCGCGAAGAATTGCCGAGTGTCGCGCTGCTCATCGTGCTCGACCGCTCCGGTTCGATGTCCGCACAGGTCGCAGGGCAGACAAAAATGTCGCTCGCCGATCAAGGCGCGGCACTCGCGCTGAATGTGCTGGGTGCGCGCGATTACTTCGGCGTGCTCGCGGTGGACACGCGCGCTCATGTTATCGCCCCGCTCGCAAAGCACGGAGCGAAGGAACCTGTTGTTCAAAAAATCCTCAGCATCACAGCGGGCGGCGGCGGGATCTACATCTATACTTCGCTCGCCGAAAGTTTGCAGGCACTGCGCGACGTGAACGCGCGCATTAAACACGTAATTCTTTTCTCCGACGCTGCGGATGCGGAGGAAAAGAGCGCGGGCGAACAGACCGACGGTGCGCAGGGCAGCGGCACAGCGCTCGATCTTGTGTCTGCGATGGTCGCAGCCAAAATCACCACGAGCGTCGTTGCGCTAGGCACCGAGCAGGACAAGGACGCTGTATTTCTGCGTCAACTCGCTGAGCGCGGGCAGGGTCGCTTTTACCTCACGAGCGATGCCACCACTTTGCCACAGATCTTTTCCACCGAGACGATGAAGGTCTCGCAGTCCTCGCTCATCGAGGAACCAACGCAGGCCGTGCCCGTGATGAAG
>JBEIQV010000419.1:0-1861 GCA_040376335.1 Verrucomicrobiia bacterium
TATTCAATGGGAAGATGTTGGGTTTGTCCGCTCAGGACACGCGCTCATATTCGGAAGCAAGACGGCGACTCACCGAGTTACGTGGAGTGACAATCTTTCCCTCACCGATGACACTGCAACTGCGAGCGTGGCGGAAACAAACTACAACGCCCGTGAAATCCGCGTCGTGGACAACCCGGGCACTGAAGCAGACAATGCGCGCATCACGGGCGTCGTATCCGGGAACGCCTACAACGATTTGTTGAAAACTGGCGCAGGCACGCTCGAACTCGCGAGCATAGACGGCAATACTTACCTCGGTGCGACCATTATCGAGGAAGGCACGCTGCTGGTGACTACAGACAATTCTTCCTCATTCGCCACGGTGGTGAAAAACGGAGCAACACTCGAGGGCGATGGTATCGTGTCTGCGATAGTTCTCGAATCGGGAGCCATCCTTCAGCCGGGTGTGGATGACATGGGTATCCTCTCCGCGACCAGATTGCTGTGGCGCAGTGGTGGCGTGGCGCGCTTCGATCTCGGCAGTGCCGGGCAATCGGACACACTCGATTTAGGTTCAGGTGCGTTGGAAAAATATCCCGTCAGCGGGACATGGACGTTTGATTTCGGCGGGGGAGGGGAGGCAGGCCGCACTTACACACTGATGTCTTTTGGTTCGACGACATTTACCGCAGCGGATTTCACCGCGACGAATCTCACTAACGGAGTCAGTGGCGCATTTTCCATCGTGGGCGGAGAGTTGAAGTTCACCACGAACTTTCCACCCGCTGTCATCGCCACACAGCCGCAAAGCCAGCATAAGAATTTGGGGCAATCGGTCACTTTCACCGTCCATCTCCAGACGCCCGGTGCCTATACCTACCAGTGGTATAAGGGCAATGCGCTCATCGATAACGCCACCTCGGACTCCTTCACCATCGCTGCCATGACCGCAGACGACCTCGCCGCATACAAAGTGATCATCAGCAACGGCATCACACCGGTCACGAGCGAAGAGGCCATCCTTACACTCAACACCGCACCCACGGCGACCGCACAAACGGTGAGCACTGACGAGGACACGGCCATCGGTATCACTCTGGGCGGCGCGGATGCTGACAACGATACACTTACATACACCGGCATCACGCAACCCACACACGGAATGCTGAGCGGCACTGCGCCGAACCTCACATATACGCCCGGCTCCAATTTTCACGGGTCCGACTCGTTCACTTTCAAAGTAAACGATGGATTCGGGGATTCGTCTCCCGCAACCATCTCAATCAACGTCGCATCAATTGCCGACCCAATCACAGCAGGTGATGACACCATCGCGCCCAACGTTGCCGCGAGTGTGCTGGCAAACGACTCCGATCCCGATGGCGTTCCTCCGCTCATCATTGAATCCGCCACAAACGGTGCTCACGGCACCGTCACGATCAGCGCTGACAAAACCAAGCTCACCTACACACCGGGCCCGAACTTTTTCAACAGCGATACCTTCACCTACATCGTGAAGAACGCAGCCAATAACACGGCCTCTGGTCACGTCACCGTCCGCATCACACAGCCCGCCGCCTACGGTATCGCCTCGAAAAATGGCGCCGTTTCCGGCGAGCCTGCTGGCACTGTATTTATAGTGATTGGACAGCCGTCCATTGCCGCCGATGGGCGCACGGCTTTCAGCGCCACCTATCGTTCGCCCGATAAGAAAGTGCATAGTGGAATTTTGTTCGGAGGCACGCCCGCGGTGCTCGTCCACAATGGAAGCCCTGCCGTGGGCACTGCACTGACGTTCTCTAAATTCGGAAGCCCCATCGTAAGTTCCCTCGGCGACATAGCATTCAAAGCCAGCCTCCTTGCAGCGCCGAAGGGCACA
>JBEIQV010000388.1:0-2510 GCA_040376335.1 Verrucomicrobiia bacterium
CGATTTCCCCGCGAAGAGCACACGCGAGACACTCGCGCAGTTGCCCGTTTCCGTGTGGGGCGTGATTTCGCAGCCGGGCGAGAGCGACCGCTATGAGTTCGATGTAAAGGCAGGGCAGACGATTGTTTTCGACATCACCGCATCGTCGCTCGGATCGAGCGCGGACGCGGTGATCGCTCTCACGGATTCCGCCGGGCGTGTGCTGGCCACGTCGCGGAAGTTCACTCGTGGCGATGCATTCATCGCGCACACTTTCGCCGAGGGCGGACGCTACGCGCTCACCGTCGGTGCCGCGCAGGCGGGCGGCACCAAGGAGCATTTTTACAATCTCGTGGTAGGCGAGCTTCCGTATGTCACTGGTGTTTTTCCGCTAAGCGTCGCGGCGAATGCAGAAACGGAACTCGAACTCATCGGCTATAATCTCCCCACCGATGCAGCAGCGCGCACTTTGAAAGTGAAGGCCGGTGCGAATGGTATGGTGCCGCTGACGATTGAGAAATTTCGCAGCCGCACGAACGCTAATTTACCCGTGAGCGAGCTGCCTAACTTCATCGAGAACGGGAGTAATCGTTCGCTCCAAAGCACGCAGATGATTTCCGTGCCGAGCAGTATTAACGGGCGCATCTCCACTGCGGGGCAGGTGGGTTATTATAAATTTGCAGCGCGCGCGGGCGTGACTTACACCATCGAAACGGACGCGACGAAGCGCGGTTCGCCGATGGATACGAAGCTCGCGGTGCTTTGGCCGGATGGGAGTCCGGTCGAGCGGATGCTTTTTCAAGCGGTGCGCGACAGTGCGATCACATTCAGGCCGATTAACTCCACGGACGGCGAGGCGCGCGTGGACAACTGGCGCGAGATGGATCTGAATCAACTGCTGTGGATGCAAGGCGAGGTCGCAAAACTTTTCTCAATGCCCGAAGGCCCCGACAGCGGTTTCGGATTTTACCTCAACGACGAAAAGCGCATCGCGTATTTCAACACGACCGCCACAGCGCATCCGCTCGAAGAACCGTGCTACATCGTGGAGCCGCACCCGCCGGGCACGAAGCTCGTTCCAAACGGCCTGCCTATTTTCACACTGCACTACGAAAACGATGACGACGGGCTGAGGGAGCTCGGCAGCGATTCGCGCATTCTTTTCACCGCGCCGAAAGACGGTGAGTTTGTGATTCGCGTGCAGGACAGCCGGGGGTTCGGAGGGGAGCGTTACTCCTATCGCCTGCTGCTGCACGAGGCGCGGCCTGATTTCTCCGTGAGTGCGACGGGGTTCGAGTATCAAGTGAGCGCTGGGAGCGGGAAGGCTTTTACCTACGTGGCTAAGCGCATTGACGGTTTCGACGGCGAGATTCGTTGCGACGTTACCGGCGTTCCATCCGGCTGGTATGTGAACACGCCGCTCGTCGTGCAGGCGGGGCACCTAAAAGCCAGCGGAGTGATTTCTGCGCTGCCCGGCGCTAAGCAACCGACCGAGGAGGAGTGGAAAGCGGTGCGCATCACGGCGAGCGCAGATGTTCTCGGGAAGAAAGTCGTCCACGAAGTCGCAGCGCCGGAGATGCCGAAGCTGAAAGACGCACCGAAGTTGTTCGTCACACTTCACCCCGGCACTCCAGATCACAAAGCACCGCCGTTTTCCGTCGGCGAGCCATCGAAGCCGCGCGAAATCACCATTGCACCCGGCGAGATCATCCCCGCATGGCTCGTGGCGAAGCGTGCAGGTGAAAGCGACGTGCTGCGCTTCGATGTGGAGAATCTCCCGCACGGCGTGATCGTGGACAGTCTCGGCCTCAACGGTATCACGCTGCTCGAAGGGCAGGAGAGTGTGGAGATTTTCATCAAGGCCGAATCATGGGTGCCCGAGCAGGACCGCCTCGCTTTCGCCGCGTGTCGTGAGGCTGGTAAGCAAGCTTCGCTACCAGTGCTCATCCACGTGCGAAAGAAGGACGTGAAGTCGGACATCGTGAATGTGAAGTGAGGCGCGGTTACTTGATTGCCTAAGCGGAAGCACCACCGTTTTCGATCTTGACATCTGATGCAGATTCAGGGGATATCTGCGCACCAGTAAGGCGTTTCCGGGCCTTTAAGAATTTCAAATTTTCTTCGTCCGCGACATTTCAGAGTAACCAGCCATCACTTATTATGAAAATCACACACCCTATCCTCACTCGCCACATCCTCACTGCTCCCACTGTGGAATCACTTGAAAGCCGCATCGTGCCGTCGGGAATTGGCGACCTTTTTGTAACCATAAATGATGGGAAGACTAGCACTGCTGAGCCAGGCGATACGCTCACCTACAATATAGATTATGGATACGGTTTTATAAAATCATCGTTTCCAACGCTGAGCGGCGTGAAACTGACCGTCAATCTGGACCCCAACCTGAGCTTTGTTCCAAGCGATAACACTGGCTCTGGCTGGGGATTAGTCTCAAATACTTTAACAAAGAATATTGGCGCCCTCGTTAACGGCAACAGCGGTAGCGCTCCATTAAAGCTCCGTGTTAAAGA
>JBEIQV010000084.1:0-11654 GCA_040376335.1 Verrucomicrobiia bacterium
CGCAGTCACCGCAGTCATCGCTGCTGAGGCACTGGGGAAAGAAAACGTCCTAGGCGTCACCATGCCCACGCGCTATTCGAGCGAAGGAAGTGTCGGCGATTCCGTCTCCCTCGCAAACGCCCTCGGCATTCGCTGCCTCACCATCCCCATCGAAAAATCCTTCGCCATTTTCAAAGAACAGATGACTCCGTTCTTCGATGGCAAACCCGAGGACGTAACCGAGGAAAATATGCAACCCCGTCTGCGCGGCATGACACTCATGGCGCTCAGCAACAAATTCTGCCCCCTCCTCCTCACCACCGGCAACAAGAGCGAACTCGCCGTCGGCTACTGCACGCTCTACGGCGATATGTGCGGCGGCCTCGCAGTCATCAGCGACGTCCCGAAATTGATGATCTACCGCCTCGCACGCTGGTTGAATCGTGACCGCGAAATCATCCCGCACAGCACCATCGAAAAACCGCCAAGCGCCGAACTCCGTCCCAACCAACGCGACCAGGACACACTCCCGCCCTACGAAATCCTCGACCCCATCCTCGAACTTCTCGTCGAGGAAAACCTCAGCCCCGATGAAATCATCGCCCGTGGCTTTGAACCCGAAACCGTCCGCTGGGTCGTGCAAAAAGTCGCGCAAAACGAATACAAACGTGCACAGGCGGTGCCCGGATTGAAGGTCACCAGCAAGGCATTCGGCGCAGGCCGCAAGATGCCCGTCGCACAACATTTCGCAGAATAAAAACAGCATGGACCTGGCAAAATACCTCACCACCCGCACCGCACTTGTTGACAGCGCACTCGACCGCTTTCTCCCACGCGCCACGACGAAACCCGCGACGATCCACAAAGCGATGCGCTACTCGCTCTTCGCTGGCGGTAAGCGCCTCCGCCCCGTCCTCACACTCGCGAGCGCCGAAGCGTGCGGTGGAAAATTGGAAACCGCCATTCCATCCGCGTGCGCTGTCGAGTGCATCCACACCTACTCGCTCATCCACGACGATCTCCCGTGCATGGACGACGACGATCTCCGTCGCGGACGCCCGACAAACCACAAAGTTTTCGGCGAAGGCGTCGCCGTCCTCGCAGGCGACGCACTGCTCACGTTCGCGTTCGAGATTTTAGCAAAAGCGAAACCAGCCCCACGCTACGACGTCGCTGCGCAAATCACCGAACTCGCCCACGCATCCGGCAGTCGCTGGCTCGTTGGCGGACAAGTCGCCGACCTCGAAGGCGAGGGCCGCAAACTTTCCGCCGCCGACCTCGACTACATCCACCGCTGCAAAACCGCTGCCCTTCTCACCACCAGCATCCGCCTCGGCGCGATGAGCGCGAACGCCACGTCTGCACAACTCAAAGCACTCACCACTTTCGGCCAGAGCGTTGGCCTCGCCTTCCAAGTCATAGACGACATCCTCGACGTCACACAGACCTCCGAAAAGCTCGGCAAGAGCGCCGGAAAAGACATCGCCGCGCAAAAAGCCACCTATCCCGCCATCCACGGCCTCGAAAAATCACGCGCCACCGCGCGCCGCCTCACCCGCGCCGCCCACGCCGCACTCAAGCCCTTCGCCAAAAAAGCCGACACCCTCCGCGCCCTCGCTGACTACCTCCTCGCCCGCGATTACTGATCGCTCTCCTACGCCACCAGCCGGAGATTCGGATCAATCTCTACGGTTAACGGCGAGGTGTCTCCCAGTGCCACTCGGAGAGAGGCGACGTAGCCGATCATCGCGGCGTTGTCCGTGCAGAGCGATGGCTCCGCTAAGAGTAACTCCAGTCCTCGCTGTGCGCAGGCAGTAGTCAGTTTTTCCCGCAGACGTGTGTTGCAGCTTACTCCTCCGCTGACTGCCACCACCCGGCGACAAGTCGTTTGCGCGGCGCGGATCGTCTTCGCTACAAGCACGTCCACGACTGCTTCTTGGAAAGACGCGCATACATCGGCGAGCGGCACCTCGGCGAGTTTCGGCAGCAGATAGCGCACACTCGTTTTCAGACCGCTAAAGCTGAACGCGAAATCATCCGAGTGGATCATCGAGCGGGGAAAATCGAAAGCCGTTGTGTTTCCGTCGCGCGCGATTCGGTTCACGTTTGGTCCGCCTGGATACGGGAGACCGAGCAGCTTTCCGACTTTGTCAAAAGCCTCGCCTGCTGCGTCGTCCTGCGTCTGGCCGAGTAGGCGGTATGAGCCGACGGATTCAATATCCACGAGCATCGTGTGCCCGCCGCTCACGATGAGACCGATGGCCGGACGCACGCCGCCACGTTTGAAGAATGGCGACAACAGATGACCCTCCATGTGGTTCACACCGAGGAATGGCTTGCCGAAACCGACCGCCAAGCCTTTTGCCACGGAGAGCCCGATCATGAGCGAAGTCGCAAGGCCCGGCCCGCGTGTCGCGGCGAAGGCATCCACTTCTTCAAGCGTCACGTCAGCTTTTGCCAGCGCGGCGTTGAGCGTCGGGCGCAATGTCCGCAGATGATCGCGTGCCGCGACCTCCGGCACCACGCCGCCTGTCGCAGCGTGCAGTGCAATCTGCGAGGCCACTTCGCTCGCGAGTAATTCGCCATCGCGCAAAATCGCGATCGCCGTTTCGTCGCACGATGTTTCTACCGCAAGAATCGTCACGACTTACTTCCCCACTTTCTGAGCATATACGAGCACGCCCTTCAGCGCATCTGCCGCACGTTCGAGTTGCGTGTCGCGGAAATTGGCGAGGTCTTTCTTTCGTATCTCGTCGGTCAAATCCTCGCGCCTTGAAGTCATCAACTGCCGCTCCTGTTCTTGCGTCATCGTCGCCCGAATCGTCGGAGTGATGCCGCGTTCGTGAATCACCTGATGCGCTGGCGTGTAGTATTTCGCCGTCGTGAGTCGCAGCGCCGAGCCGTCGGGCATCGGCAGGATGCTCTGCACGCTGCCTTTTCCAAAACTCGTTTCTCCTACGATAATCGCCCGGTTCGTGTCTTTGAGCGCACCCGCCGCAAGCTCGCTGCCGCTGGCGCTGCCGTAGTTGATGAGCACCGCGAGTGGATAATTCCCCCGACGTCGAAGCGCTGGATTCGCCGTGTATTTCCGGCTCTGTGAAGGCGTGCGCCCTTCCGTGGTGCAGACGACGCTCGCGGGCGGCAGAAACATCCCCGCGACATCTACGGCGGAATTGATCAGCCCGCCGGGATTGAAGCGCAAATCGAGGATGAAGCCCTGCATCCCCAGCTTCTCCAGTTCATCGAGTTTTTTCGCCAGTTCCTCCGCCGTGGGTGCGTTGAACTGCGTGATGCGTGCGTAGCCGATCTTCATCTCTCCGGCCAGCTCCGGCGGCAGCATCTTGGCGTCTTTAACGCTCCACACTTTGATCGTCTCGCGCACCATCTCGAAATCCTTAATCTCCTTCGTGCCGGGTCGCAAAATCGTCATGCTAACCTTCGTGCCCGGCGCGCCGCGCAGCTTCTCCACGGCCTCGCTTAGTTCCATCTTTTCCGCGCTTTGCCCGTTGATTTTGATGATCTGATCTCCAGGCATCAGGCCCGCCTTGAATCCCGGCGAATCCTCCATCGGTGACACGACGATGAGGTCGCCATTTCGCTCCGTCACATGCACACCGAGCCCGCCGAAACGACTGTCCGTGTCCTCCTTCATCTCCTCGAAACCCGTCGGCTCCATGAACTGCGAATGCGGATCAAGGCTTTGCAGCATCCCACGCAGCGCAGCTTTGGTGAGTAGATCATAGCTCGCTTTTTTCTCGTCCACATAGTCCTGCCGGATGATCTGCATCGCGCGCGCGATGGCCTGAATTTGATCGTAGGGGGAATCCTTGTCTTCTTTCACCTCAGCTTTCGCTCCGTCCTGCGCGAGCGAGGAGAAAGTGAACAAGGAGAGGCACGCGAGAGTCAGCCGCAATTTCATAGTCGGGGAAAGTAGCACTGTGCTTGAGATTGGGAAGCGGTTCGTTCCAAAGAGATCAATCCGCCGCCGCCTCTTCGTAAAATCCCTCCAGCGCGGCGACCGTCACTTTGAGATTAAACTCATTCTCCACCCGCTGCGCTGCTGCGGCGCTCATTGCAGCGTAGCGTTCTGGCTTCGATGTCAGCGCGAGCATTTCGCCAGCGAGCGCCAGATGATCGCGCTCCGACACAAGCAACCCGCTCACGCCATGCACGACCGCCTCCGGGATGCCACCGTGATTTGTCGCGATGACTGGCAGCCCGCAGGCCATTGCTTCGAGCATTGAGTTCGGCACGCCCTCCTGATCGCCATCCTCTCCCATCTCACTTGGGTGGAGAAAAAGATGCGACTTGGCATAAAGGATACGCAACTCCTGCTGAGCGAGAAAGCCCGTGAACTTCACGCGATTTTGCAGACCGAGCTTCAATACCAGCCTCCACAACTCATCCATGAGCAGACCGCTGCCAGCCAACGTGAGCGTGGCCTTTGGATACCTCACGGAAAACTCCGCAAACGCACGCAGCGTCGTCGTGAGTCCCTTCTTCGCGATCAGGCGGCACGCCTGCACGCAATGCCACGCGCCATCGGCAGGAGCCACGCGCTGTGTGAATTTAATCTCCCGCAGCGGAATCCCCGTGCGATGGATGCGAATCTTTTCCCGCGCAGCGCCGAGGGCCACAAGTCTTTCAGCGAGCGACTCGCTGCGCACGAGAAGCAATTTCGCCAGCCCAAGCATTCGCTGCGTGGCCGCGCGATGCTTTGGCTTGTCCATATCCACCTGCGCATCTGCGCCGTGAAAACTCACGACCACTGGCACAGGCGAAATCTCCAGAAGTGGCAGCAAATGCACGCCGATGTGACCGAAGTAAACATGCAGCACCTTCGCTTCACATTCGATGATCTCCTTCCTCAAACGACGCGCCTCTGAGCAATAGATCGTGATCGGCTCGTCCTTCACCGTCTTTTGCCAAAAGCGGCGGATCTGGTGTGTCAGCGGCTTTGGCACCACGAACACATCTCGCATCGGAAACCGCCTGCTGTTTTCGTGCTTCTGACAAAATACGACCGTGCGCCAGCGCTTGAGCCGCGAAACCTGACGGTAAATGTGCAGCATCTCCGGCTTCAGAAATGTGACGATGTAACTCGCGACGGTAGGCAGCGACGCCTGCCGCACGACCTCCTCGGGCGAAGGGGTCGGCTCGGTTTCAGTTTCGGTTGTGTCGTTATCGGCCACGATGAAAGCGGAGGTTTTCACTCGTCACGGGCCGTTCGTCACTCGAAACTTTCGCTCATGTCAGCCAGCGACCACCTCATCCGCGCCCGCCGCGTCTTCGAAATCGAACTCGCAGAGGTTCGTCGTGTCGGCGAGCGACTCGATGAAACTTTCGCCAACGCCATCGAAACCATCCGCGCCGCAACCGACAAAAACGGCAAGGTCGTCGTCGTGGGCGTTGGAAAAAGCGGACACATCGGCGAAAAAATCGCCGCCACACTCACGAGCACCGGCACGCCAGCCGTGATGCTCGACGCGCTCAACGCTCTTCACGGCGACCTCGGCATTGTGCGCGACGGCGACGTGATTCTCGCCCTCAGCAACAGCGGCGAAACAGACGAACTCGTGAACGTCTTTCCCGCACTCGCGCGGCTGGACGTGCAAATCATCGCCATCACCGGAAAGCCCGGCTCCTTCCTCGCCAAGAACGCCCACCTCCACCTCGATGCCTCGGTCGAACGCGAAGCATGCCCGCACGAACTCGCCCCCACCGCGAGCACCACTGCCATGCTTGTCCTCGGCGATGCGCTCGCGATGGCGCTGCTCGAAGCACGCGGCTTCACCCGCGAGGACTTCGCGAAATTCCATCCCGGCGGAAAACTCGGCCGCACTCTGCTCCTCACCGTCGGCCAGATCATGCGCGACCCCAATCACATGGCGCGCATTGCGCCCGATGCGATCATCCGCGATGTGCTCCTCGAAATGGCCCGCCGTCGCGCAGGCAGCGCGGTCGCCGTGAATGTGAACGGATCACTTGCGGGCATCTTCACGCAGGGAGACTTTGCGCGACACCTCGCCACGCACCCGAATCTCCTCGACCTCGCCGTCACGCCTTTCCTCACCGCAAACCCGATCACCGTCCGTCACACCGCGCTCGCCTTTGAGGTGCTCCACATTTTGGAGAAGCACCGCATAGACGACCTCATCGTCGTGGACGCTGACAACCAACCAGTCGGCCTCGTGGATTCGCAAGACCTAGCGCGCTTCCGCCTCGTTTAATGCGAGCCGGAAAACTCAGAGATCAAGACCAGACGCAAAAATTTTACGCATGAATCCTCTGCTCGACGAACCCGTCTCCGACCCGCTCCCGCTCTATCGCTACCGCGACGGCATTTCCGCCGTGGATTTGCTAGCCGTCGCCATCGCGCACTTCGATCTTTTCACATGGCTCGCCGACAACCCGAGCACGTTCGGCGCAATTTGCGCCCGCTACGAAATACACAAGCGTCCAGCCGACGTCATGCTCACGCTTCTCACCGCGCAGGGCCTCGTCACGCAGGGCGGCGGATGCTTTCACCTCACGCTGCGCGCACGTGAACATCTCACCGCCAGCTCGCGCTGGAATCTCGCGCCCTACTACGCCTCGATGAAAGACCGTCAGCCGACGCTCGACATGATGAAGGTGCTCAAGACCGGCAAGCCCGCAAACTTCGGCAGCTTCGATCCGCAGGCATGGGCGCAGGCGATGGAGCGGCCCGACTTTGCCGCACATTTCACCGCTGCGATGGATTGCCGTGGCATCCTGCTCGGCTCCGCGATGGCGAAAACGCTCGACCTTTCGCAAAGTAAAAAACTGCTCGATATCGCAGGAGGCAGCGGCATCTACGCCTGCGCACTCAGTGCAAAAAACCCGCACCTACGCGCCACCGTGCTGGAGCGTCCGCCCGTGGATCGCATCGCGCGCGAATGCATCGAAAAGCAGGGCTGCTCCGAGCGCGTGGATGTTCTCGCTGGCGATATGTTCGCCGAGCCGTTGCCTGTCGGCTTCGACGTGCATCTGATGTCCAACGTCCTGCACGATTGGGACGAACCCGACGTAAGCAAGCTGCTACAAAAATCCCACGCTGCGCTCCCCGACGAAGGCCTGCTCGTCATCCACGACGCCTACATCAACGCCGAAAAAACCGGCCCCCTGCACATCGCCGAATACTCCGCGCTGCTCATGAACATCACCGAGGGAAAATGCTACTCGCTCCGTGAAATGCAGAAATTCCTCTCGAACGCGGGCTTCGACTGGCTCGGCCACCACCCCACCGCAGTAGGCCGCAGCTACATCATCGCGCGAAAGGCTTAAAGTTTCTCGCTGGTCTCGGCTTTCAGCATGTCCTCGATTGTCTCGCGGCGGCTGATGAGTTCTGCTGTGCCGTCGGGCTCGACCCATACTTGCGGGGCTTTGCCGATGGAATTGTAATTGCTCGACATCGCGTAACCGTAGGCACCGGCGTCGCACAGTGCGAGCAGGTCGCCTGGCTCGGGGCGCGGGAGATTGCGTGGCTGGAGCAGTTCATCACCGCCGCTGCGCGTGAAGACATCGCCGCTTTCGCAAAGCGGGCCGGCGACGACGATAGGCTCGGTCGGTGCGCCATCTTTGCCGACGACTTCGATTTCGTGATAGCTGCCATACATCGCGGGGCGGACGAGATCCACAAAGCCCGCGTCCACCATCGCAAAAGTCTCACCGGTGCCCTTCGCGTTGGTGAGCGTGCGCTTCACATCGTGGACGGTGGCGACGAGCGTCCCGGCGGGCGCGACGTAGTAGCGACCGGGCTCGATTTCGAGACGCAGCTCGCGACCTGCGGCGGCGCAAAGTTTCGCGCGGCACGATGCGAAAAGTTCACGCAGCGGCTCAATGGGGATTTGATTGTCGCGGTCGCGATAGTTGTGAGGGATGCCACCGCCGAGACTCACCGCCGTGAGCGCGGGAAATTGCGGGAGCAACGTGGCGAATTCATCCGCGAGGCGCGCGAGGTTTTCGTGCAGCTCGGCAAATTGCGGTCCGCTACCGATGTGCGCGTGCAGCATGGTGACATTCATTCCTGCCTGCGCGGCGGCATCGCGTGTCGCGGCGAGATCGCTCGGCCAGATGCCGTGTTTCGACGACGGGCCACCCGTGTCGCACGTATTCACATGGCCGTGGCCGAAACCGGGATTCACACGAATCGAAATCGGTCCGCGGTATCCGGCGGCGGCGAGCTGGCGCACCATTCCGGGCGAGCCGATGTTTGGCAGAAGGTTGTTATTTAAAACGACATCGAGCGCGTTGTCGCGGAACACATCGGCGGTGAAGCACACGACCGGCGGCTCGTTTCCCGCCGCATGGCCCGCACGCAGCGCACGCAGCGCCTCATTGCCCGAGACGGCATCAATCCAGATTCCCGCGTTCGCCATTTCGCGCAGCACCTTCGTGGCAGGGCACGCCTTCATCGCGAATCGCGCCTGCACGCCGGGCGTGCTGGTGATGTGGCGGATATCGGCGATGCGCTGGCGGATGATCGCGGCGTCGTAGAGCCAGAAAGGCGTGCCGACTTTTGTGGCGAGCTTGCGGACAAGTGTGGCGTCGAGCTTCATAAAGGGCGCGGAAGATGCAGAGACTGGCCGCAGCGCGCAAGCATCGGCGAATGTGGCTGCTATTTTCCGATGCAAAAGCGGCTGAAAATCACGTCGAGCAGTTCTTCGGAATCCATGCGGCCCACGATATCGCCGATGGCGTTCATCGCGTCGCGCAGTTCCTCGGCGATGAATTCCGCCGATAGCGCGTCGTCGAACGCCCGCATCGCCGCTTGCAAAAAACCGCGCGCTTTTTCCAAGCACGCCGCGTGTCGTGAATTGATGGCGAGACTCCAATCCGTGCGTGCCGCGCCGCCTGTGGCCACCAAGACAATGGCGTCAGCGAGGGCGTCCTCGCCCTTGCCCGTGAGACACGAAAGCCGGACGCCATGCACTATGGCCCAGCCGCGATGCTCGCCGAGATCGTGTTTATTCAAGACGAGCAGTTCGTTCTTCGGCGGCGCATCGGTGAAACATTCGAGCGCCTGGCCCGACATTTGATCGAGCGGCGGCAGATGCGCGTCCACCAGACGGAGGCGCAAATCCGCGCGCTCCATCGCACGGTGCGTGCGTGCGATGCCTGCGACTTCGATTTCGTCGTCCGTGTCGCGGATGCCTGCGGTGTCCACGATGCGGAGTGGGATGCCGCGAAGATTGATTGTCTCCTCGATCACATCGCGCGTCGTGCCGGGACGCGGACTCACGATGGCGCGTTCGTGGCCGAGCAGCAGATTGAGCAGCGAAGATTTCCCCACATTTGGCGCGCCATAGATCACCGTGCGCAGCCCTTCACGCAACACGCGCCCCTGCCCGGCCGTCGCGAGCAGCGTCTCCACATCCGCAAGCACGCTGGCGATGCGTCCGCGCAGCAGCGCGTCGGTGTCGGGATCGATGTCTTCGTCCGGGAAATCAATGAACGCCTCGACGTGTGCGAGCGTCTCCAGCACTTGCTGACGCAGCGCGCGGATGCGGTCGCCGAGCCGCCCTTCGAGCTGCTCCGTCGCGGCTCGCAACGCGAGTTCCGTCTGCGCGCTGATGACATCCATCACCGCCTCGCACTGCGTGAGGTCGAGCTTGCCGTTGAGATACGCCCGCTGCGTGAACTCCCCCGGTCCCGCCGCCCGCGCCCCGTTTCGCAAAAGCGCCGCGAGAATCTCGCGCGAAACCAGCACGCCACCGTGGCACGCAATCTCCACCACATCCTCGCCCGTGTAGCTCGCCGGTGCGCGGAAAACCGTCAGCAGCACATCATCCAGCTTTTTCTCCCCGTCAAAAATCGCCCCAAACTCCGCATGACGCGCAGGCAGTTCGGCAACCTTTCTCTTTCCCCGCCACAACGCCGACACCACATCGCAAGCCGCCGCCCCGCTCACGCGCAAAAGCGCAACAGCAGCTTCGCCAAAAGCAGTCGAGATGGCAGCAATGGTATCACTCATCCCCGCCTCTTACCCGCCCAGCGCAATCCCTGCCAGCTTTACGGTGAAGATACAGGGATATGCCGGAAAACTATCGCCAAAACACCGATCTCGCCACCATCGGCTCTCAAATTGCACGCGGCAAATCCGCGCATCTCATCGCGCTCTGGAAACCCGACATCAAAGCATCTTCATCCTTTTCGGATTCGCATCGGCAGCCTCTTATCCAGTCATATGTCCCTTGTCCTGCATCTGCGTGCGATAGTCTTCGGGCTCGCGTTTCTTTCGTTCGCTTGCCTGCTCGGGCAGTTCTTCGGCTATTGGACGATGCACACATTCGGCTGCTGGGTGCTGCCGCCTGCGACGGCCTTGCTCGCGCTCATCGCCTATCGCGCACGGCGGCAGAGAGCGGGTGTCGCGAATCCGCATACTTGGATTGTGCGGGGAGCTGTTGGCGGGGTCGTGGCGGCGGTGGCCTACGATTTGTATCGGCTGCCGTTCGTGCTCGGTGGCGCGCCGCTCTTTAAAGTTTTTCCAAAGTTCGGCCAGTTGCTGCTCGGTGCCGATGAGCCAACATGGCTCGTGCAGCTTTTGGGCTGGGCCTATCATTTCTCCAACGGCGCCGCGCTCGGCATCATGTTTCTGGCGATGGTCGTGCGGCCCAATCCGCGTGTGCTGTTTTGGGGTGCGGTGGCCTGGGCGCTGTTCATCGAGGCGATGCTGCTCGCCACGCCCTACACAAATTTCTTCGGCCTCAAACTCGACGGACGTTTTCTCTTTCTCACCGCCTCTGCGCATCTCGTCTTCGGTATCACGCTCGGCTGGTGGTGCCGCCGCTTCGCTTTTAGGAACAGACGCGCAGCAGTGTGAGTTTGACAAACTGGCTAGTCTGGCTATTTCAAGCCCATGAACTGGCAGCTACAGGATGCAAAGAATCAACTCAGCGAGGTGGTGAAGCGCGCCTTGAGTGAAGGGCCGCAAACAATCACCCGACACGGGCACCCCGCTGTGGTGGTCGTGGATTTCAAGCAGTATGCGAAGGAATCGAAGCGGGAAAAACTCTCGACCATCCTGAAGGAATGTCCGGAGAAGGGGTGGAAAGTCACCCGCGACAAAGATACGGGACGCACGCTCCGTTTCTCATAGCAGCCTGCAATAAAGATGGGCTACCTCCTCGATACGGATGTCCTGAGCGAGTCCTCGAATCCCAAGCCCAGTGTTCGTGTGATGGAGTGGCTCGATGCGCATGACCACGAGCTTTTTCTCTCCACGATCTCAATGGGAGAAATCACCAAGGGCATCGAATTGATGGCTTCCGGAAAACGCCGCAAGCAAATCGAGGCATGGTTCGCGCGATTGGAGCAGTGGGCTGGTTCACGGCTTATGGCCCCGAACGAGGAAGTGATGCGAGAATGGGGAAAGCTCTGCGCACGGAATGAACGAAAAGGCCGACGCCTGCCCGTGCTCGACAGTCTCATCGCCGCAACCGCCATCACCAACGGGCACACGCTCGTCACCAGAAACACGAGCGACTATCCCTCAGAAGTCGCCGTGCTGAATCCTTGGGCTGACTAACTCGCGTTTTATTCCTTTTTCAGCAACGCGCGCAACTCGGTGAGGAAGCGTTCGTTTTGCTGCGGGGTGCCGATGCTGACGCGAATCCACTCGGGCAGACCGTAGCTGTTCATGTCGCGGATGATGA
>JBEIQV010000078.1:0-12155 GCA_040376335.1 Verrucomicrobiia bacterium
GTAGGTGGCGTTCGCGTTTGCCGTGACGGAAAAAAGATACGAGTCAAAGGCTGGCGCAGCGGCGTCCAAATCAAAGTATGTGGCCCACACCACATTCGGATCGATGACCAGCGGTGCATTCTCATCCACCAAGCCCGAAATCGCGTAGCGCATCTGACCGGGTTGCTCTCCAGCAACCATCGCCGATGTCACAGCGATCTTTTCTCCATCTATCACTTGATAAACCTCCGGCATTTTCAGCGTGAGATCCTGGAAGCGCAAATCCAGCGTCGCCGCGCCATCCGCCGCGTAGGTGATGCCATCCTGCCCGGTGAAATTCATCGCGATTTTCGTGTAGTCCGCAGCGCGGGCCACAAGCCAGTCGAACTCCAGCGTCGCGCTCTCCGCCGAATAGAGACGCAGGTCCACCCCGTTATAGACATTCCGTATCGTGAGTTCCTTGAAAACACCCGGCGTCAAAACCGTCCCGTCCTCGTTCTGATATGATCCCAGCACTCCTGACTCTCCGCCCGGCACAATCTCCCAGCCCGCATTCGCACCATCGAAAGTGATGTCCACCGCATGGACGCCAACCTCGCCCGTTTCCGTGTTCACTTGATTCGCCAATAGCTGCAAATGATCCGCATAGACCATCATCGAACCAAATCCCGTTTTGAAACCGTAGAGCACTCCCTCTCCAAACTGCCCCTCATTTTTCTGAAACCAGATCTCGTTCGTGGATTCCCGCACCACATCCGCCAGCTCTGCTCTTTGTTCATCGGTGAGTTGCGCAGTTCCAGAGGATGTCGTCGCATCCGCAGGCAGCGCCGCCGCGATCTCCGCACGTTCCGCCGCCGTCGCACCAGCGGCCACTGCGGATGACGATGCCTCCGGTGTGGTTGCGACAACAGCCGTCGTCGTAGCGGGATCGAGCGCAGCCGGTGCTTCCGGCGCGTCGTTGGTCGGCGTAGTCGCGCTACACAAGATACGGTCCTCGCATGTTTCGAGAAGGAGCTTCTTGCGCGGTTGCTTGGAGCGCAGGGATGATGCGGGTTTTTTACGCGGCATAAAGATTGACGGCTAAAAAGTTAAGGAGGGTCACATGGAGCAGGAATACCGCCACGCGACTTAAGTTCGGGAAAAGACTCGGTGTGTAATAAAAATGCAATCCCGAATTCCTCTTAATCAAAACGCAATCCGTTTATTTCAAACATCATGCCCGACATAAAGAGGCGCAAAATTTTTCCATTGCAAAAGGAAGAGCGCCTCTGCACAAGGCGGCGGTTCATTCCGGACAATAACGCCCCACATTCCTAAAAAGTATGCGCGCCAAACAGCCCTTCCTATTCACCGTAGCCACAGCACTCTTGCTGCCCGTCAATCTAGCCACTGCCGCCGAAACCGAGCTCCAGCTCCCGGAGCGCTGGCAGCCCACTGAGAAAGAGCAGACGATTCTCGGCGGATTTGAGCGTGAAGTAAATGCGATCGGCCATTCGCCACGCCGCTTCAGCAGCACACCTGCGCCGGAAAAAATCCCCGGGGACTTTGCACCATGGTGGATTCGCGGGCAGGGAAACACCATCGGCAAACGCTCGCACAGACAGCCGGTGACACTCCAGCAACTCTACATCGGCGCGATCCATCACAGTTCGCAAATCCGCGTCTTCAGTGACCTCCCGCTCATCCGCGAGACAGGCATTCAGGAAGCAAAGGGCGCGTTCGACACCAACGCATTCCTCTCCTCTAAATTCGAGCGCCGTAATGAGCCCGTCGGCAGCACACTCACCACCGGCGGCGCGACGCGCTTCAAGCAGGACGAGTGGGAAATCGAAGCTGGCATCCGCAAAAAGATCACCACCGGCGCCGAAGTCTCCGTCACACAACGGATGTATCGCACCGACAACAACTCGGTCTTTTTCGTCCCCAATCCGCAATCGCGCGCATCACTGGAACTCAACGTCGTCCAGCCCATCCTCAAAGGCGCAGGCGTCACCTACAACCGCTCCATCATGGAGATCGCGAAAATTGACAGCGAAGTCGCGATGTCCGAGTTCATCCGCCAGAGCGAAAGCCATCTTCAGGAAATCGCCCGAGCCTACTGGGGCCTCTACGCCGCGCGCGTCACCTATCTTCAAAAACTCAAGCTCCTCGAAGAAACCGGCAAGCTCGCCGACGAGGTGAAAGCACGCGCCAATATTGACGCACAGAGCAGCCAGCTCTACCGCGCGCAGAGCGCAGTCGCTGCGCGCAAAGCCGACCTCATCCGCTCCGAAGCCGCCATTCGCAACGCGCAGGACCGCCTCAAAGCGCTCACCAATGACCCTTCACTTCTCGGCGACGCCGATGTCGAACTCGTCCCGCGCGACCGCCTCGTCCTCACCGGCGACATTGTGGACGCACAGGAAGCCGCAGCCGTCGCCCTTCGCACACGCCCGGAAATCAATCAGGCATTCATGCAACTCCGCGCCGCGACCATTCGCGAAAAGATGACCAAGAACGAGCTGATGCCCGAACTGAACCTCATCCTCCAGGGCGGCCTCAACGGACTCGATGACGGCGACCTCGGCGGCGCTTATGGCCGCGAATACAGCACCGGCTCTCCCGGTTGGGGAGTCGGCTTCATCTTCAGCTACCCGCTGGAAAACAACGTCGCACGCGCACGCCACGAACGCCGCCGGATCGAAACCCGCCAGCAGCTCGAACAACTCAGAACCACCGTGGACACCGTGCTCCTCGAAGTGAAAATCAGCGCCCGCGAAGTCGCCACCGCCTACCGCGAAGCCCTCGCCAAATACAGCGCCGTCAAAGCCTATGCTGAAGACATCGCCACCCTCGAAGCACGCCGCAGCGTCCAGCCGTTCATGGATCCAGCCGTCGCCGCCATCATGGGCGCCGAGGCCACAAAAACCGCGCAAGCCTCGCAAACCACCGACTATCTGGATCGGATGCTCGACGCACAGGATCGACGCACATTCGCCGAGGAAAGCTTCATCAGTTCCGCCGCCAACTACCAAGTGGCACTCGTCAATCTCCAGCGCGCCAAGGGCGTCCTCTTGAAATACGAGAGCGTCGAAATTCTCCGCGACCGCGACGACCAGAATCTCCCGCGCCTCTATTTGGAAAAAGGCGGACGCGACGGCAAATCCGTCGGCAAAAAACTCATCACCACCGAGTAAAGCGAGAGCGCTTGCCGACTCCGCCACGCGCACACACATTCCGCGCGTTGTCCGCATTTCTCACCAGCCTCTTTACCCGTCGCGACCCGCGTAGCGAAGTCGCCGCCACACGCGCACGCCTCACCGCACTCGCGGACGAAAGCGACGCCCGCCTTCGCGAGCACACCGCCGCACTGCGCGCAGAAGCGCACGCCAGCGAGCACAGCCCCGACTTTCACCCGCGCGCCATCGCCCTCATCGCCGAGTCCGTCCGGCGCACACGATCGCTTTCGCCCTACGACTGCCAGCTCCATGCCGGCCTCATTCTCGCAGACGGACAGCTCGCCGAAATGGCCACCGGCGAAGGTAAAACCCTCGTCGCACTTCTCCCCGCATTCGTCTTTGCGCTGCGCGGAAAAGGCGCGCACGTCGCCACGGTGAACCCCTATCTCGCCGAGCGCGATTGTGAATTCGCACGTCCCGCCTTCGACTTGCTGGGCCTCACCACTGGCCTGCTTTTGGAACGCGCAGCGACCACCGCAAAGCGCGCCGCCTACGCCGCAGACATCACCTACGGCGTCGGCACCGAGTTCGGCTTCGACTACCTCCGCGATCAGCTCGCCATCCGCGCCGCTGGCGGAGGGAAGCCCGCGCTTTTCCACGAAACCCTCCTCGGCACCGCAGCGCCAAAACCGGACACCGTCCAGCGCGGCCACGCATTCGCCATCGTGGACGAAGCCGACAGCATCCTCATTGATGAAGCACGGAGCCCGCTCATCATCAGCCTCGGCCAGCCGCGCCCGTGCGCCGCGCCCGCGCCCTACCTGCTCGCCGATCATCTCGCGCGCACTTTGAAAATCGGCGAGCATTTTCAAAACGAATGCCCCGGCGCGCGACTCACACTCACCGCCGAGGGACACACCGCAGCCTCGGCGGCGCTCACCGACGAAGTCCTCCCGCACCTCCGCCGCACATGGCCGCAATACGTCGAGCAGGCAATCCATGCGCGCTACCAACTCCGCCGCGACGTCCACTACATCATCGCCGACGGAAAAGTGGTCATCGTGGACGAATTCACCGGACGCCCCTGCCCCGACCGCACATGGCGCGAAGGACTGCACCAGGCCGTCGAGACAGCCGCCGGAGTAGAAATCACCGAGGAAAACGCCAGCGAAGCAACCATCACTCGCCCCGCATATTTTCGTCTCTACGGTCGCGTCTGCGGCATGACTGGCACCGCCGCCGAAGCCGCATCCGAACTACGTTCCACCTACCATCTCCGCGTCGGCATCGTCCCGCTCCACCGCGATTGCCAGCGCATCGAATTACCGGATCGCATTTTCAAAAATCGCGCCGCCAAACTTCGCGCAGTCGCTGCCGACATCACCGCACGACACGAAAATGGACAGCCCGTCCTCATTGGCACACGCACCGTCGCAAATAGCGAAGAACTCGCCGCCTCACTCGGTAAATTTTCCTTCCGCCTGCTCAACGCCAAGCAAGACGCCGACGAAGCTGAAATCATCGCCCAGGCCGGCGAACCCGGCACCATCACCATCGCCACCAACATGGCCGGGCGCGGCGCGCACATCCCGCTCCCCGCAGCAAGCGAACGCGTCGGCGGCCTCCACGTCATCGGCCTCGAACGTCACGAATCCTCGCGTATTGATCGCCAGCTCATCGGTCGCGCCGCGCGTCAGGGCCAGCCCGGCAGCGCACAATTTTTCCTCTCGCTCGAAGACGACCTGCTCGCGCGCAACTCCCCCCACATCGTCGAAAAACTGACCCCGCTCGCAAATGCCGACGGCGAACTTCCCGCAGAAACCGCCGTGCATTTTCGCCGCGCCCAGCGCAAAGTCGAAGCCCATGACCGCGCCGCACGCCACGCACTTTCCGAATACGACCGCTGGCTCGATGAACTCAAACAAGCACTCTAAACGTCTTCTTTTTCTCCTGCTCACGCTCTTGCTCTCAAGCGCGCGTGCCGACGTGCCCGGCTACACCGAGCCATATAAAACCATCACCGTCTCCGCCGCCGAAACCGGCGTCATTTCCGAAGTGCTCGTCGAGGAAGGCGCACGTGTGAAAAAAAATCAGGTGCTCGCAAAACTCGACACCGCCCTGCTCGCCGCCGAACTCGACATCGCCAAAGCAACAACCGAACTGCAAAAGACCAAAGTCCAGCGCCTCGAAGATCTCACAAAGACACAACGCGCCGCCACGGAGGAACTGGATCGCGCACGCACCGACTTAAAAATCCGCGAGGCCGAAAAACGGAAAATCGAAGCCGCCATCGAAACACGCACCATGCGCAGCCCCGTTGACGGCATCGTCACCGAAGTAAAACGCGACCCCAGCGAAGCCGTCTCCCTCTCAAACCCGCACGTCCTCACCGTCGTGCAAATTGACCGCCTCCTCGTAAATCTCTTCCTCACCCCCGCACGCGCCGCCAAACTCAAAGTCGGCGACACCGCCCCCCTCCTTCTCGGCGACGAAGCCGCACGCATCACCGGCACCGTCGAATTCATCTCCCCCGTCACCGACGCCGCCAGCGGCACCGTCCGCGTAAAATTCGTCCTCGAAAACAAAGACGCCACCATCCGAAGCGGAGCCGTCGCCCGCCTCGCAGAGTAAATTCTAGGCTCCGTAGTTTTTCACCCACCGCGCGACTGCGGCGCGCATTTCCGCAAAAAAAGTCACGCTCACGGGGCTGCGGAATTTCACACGTGCCAGTTCGCCATCCGCCAAGTCCGATGCCTCGCCCAGTTTCACCGTCGCGATGAAGTGCGGTTCGGCGAGTTCGTAGCGGCCCTGCTCATCCTCCGAACGGCGGACAGGCAATGGGCCGTCGGCAAGCGCGGTGAGCGCGGCGTGCGGCAGCGACCGCGTCGCGTTGTCGTCGAGACGATCCAGCTTCGCGTCCAAAACATTTCCTCGCCCGGCGACGCGCACGCGCACGGCGCCTTTTCCAGCGGCGCGAAAATGCGGCTCCGCATCCTGCCCGACAGCCAGTTTCACTTCACGCCCCGCACTCTCGCCGATGCTCAGCACCTCTTCGCCACGTCCGATGAATGCCCCGCTCTTTTGTGACAGCAGTCTCGACGAAACCCGCCCAGCGATGGGCGCGCGGATTTGCAGCGTTCCGAGAAACGCCTCCAGTTCGCGCATCGTCTTGCGGGCCGATTCCACACGCGCCTGCTCGGCTTGATAAGACGCTACATCGCCGCGCGTGTAAGCCAGCCGCGCTCGCTGCGACTGTGCATCCAAATCGCGCCGCGCCTTCGCAAGATCGGCTGCTGCTTCGTCATTGCGCAATTCTACAAGCAACGCTCCGGCGGCAACTACGTCGCCATCGTGGGCGTGAATCTTTTCGACAAAACCCGGACAGTCCGCGCGCAGCACATGAGTGTCGCCAAATTCAACCACACCCGACGCGACCACTGTTTTGTGATACGGGACAAACAGCACCGCAGCCACGAACGCCAGCACCAGTGCCAGACGAATTCCAAGCGCAGGCAAACGCCCCGCACCACCACGCAACGAATCCGCCATTTGTCTCACAAAACCAAACAGCGGAACGCCGATCCACATCACACCAGCAAGCACCGCGAACACCAGCCCGCCGCCGCGCAACAAGACGCTCGCACCCATCAAAATCCCCGCAAACACGATGAGCTGCCACACCCACGCCGCCACACCGTATCCGGCAATCAGCCACTCGCGCCGCGTGTGAGGCCGTTCGGGGCGCATCTTTTTCGCGCCAAGCAGCAGCCAGTTCAGTGCGCGCATGAACCATCCACGCCCGCGCGTCGCCAGATTCGGGATGCCGAGCACATCGCTCATCACATAGTAGCCGTCGAATCGCATCAGCGGGTTCGCGTTAAAAAACAATGTCACCACCGAACCCATCACGATGGTGTTGTGCAGCAGCGTCGCAGCCGGTCCATCCGGCGTGCCGCTCCACCACAACGCCGCGAGCGCCGCGAAAAACAATTCCACATACACGCCCGCGCATGCCACCGCGATGCGACGCCAGCGCGACGCGAGACCGAGGCTCGCCGTCGCATCCACATAGCCCATCGGAATGAGCAGGATGAAAATCAAACCCACCTCGCGCACACGCGCTCCGAAATGTCGGCAAAGAATTCCGTGTCCACATTCATGAACTATTTTCAGACCCGCCCAAATGAGCAGCAGCCAGAGCCAGTTATTGCTCGCGAGGATCCCATCAAAACCATGCTGAAATCGCATCCAGTCCACCGCCACATGAGCAGATCCCGCGAGCATCACTCCCAACCAGATTAGAAAACCTAGCCAGCCAAGCAGCGGTCGCATTTTTGTAGCAAGCCACGCGAAAAAACGATCCGGCCTTGCGAGCGGCACGCGCACTGTGAGTGGATTCAGCCACGTCGCCGCACTCCGCCATGCACGCTGCTTGTGCTCAGCGTCGCTTGTCGCACGGTCACTCTCGACGGCCAGTAGATGGTTGTCCTTCAGCCATCTTAGCATCTGCAAAGCCTCATGCTCCGTGTAGCTGTCGCCGCCGCCATCGCGCGCGAGACGTGCGAGAATCATCGCGACGGTCTGCGTGCCGTCGAGCGAACGAAAGAACCTGTATTCACCAAAGCCCACGCGAAAAAATCGCGACGAAGCCGTGTCCTCGATCACACAAACGCGCTCCCCACCCTGCTCCTGCACGGAAAAAACCAGTCCATCGCGCAAGCGCGGCCGCAGCGATTCAAGTTCGCGGATGGAATAGTTCATCCGACTACCACCATAGCGTCGTCTGCACCCATTCGATGAAACGATGACCGATGATCCACGCGAGCGGACGGCGGTCGCTTTCAATGGTCGCACGGCCTCTCATGCCCGGGCGAAGTTCGGGCGCGATACCGACGGTTGCCTCGGCAACGAATACGTTTTTGCCATCGCGCTGTTCGCTCTGCGGATAGACTTTTTCTAAACGGCTCTCGCCGCTCCATCCAGTGTGGGCTTCGAGGCGGAAGGTGACAGGCATCGCTGCGCGCACACGACTGACTTCGCGGTCGGGCACATCAATTTCGACGAGCATCACTTCGAGCGGCGCAATTTCAAAAAGCACCTGTCCCTGCCTCACCGGCTGTCCTTCGGCGCGACGAAGATCGCCACTCACGACGACGCCCGCCAAGGGAGCGCGCACTTCGAGCATTTCGATTTTGCGCTTCACGAGCGCCAGCTCTTGACCCGTGCCTTCGGCTTCAAACGCGGCCACTTGCGCGGCGGCGAAGTCCGCGCCTTCCGGGGCGCTCATTGCGCGGTCACGCTTTTTTAGCGCCAGATCGCGCGCTGCGGTCAGCTCGGCTTCCTTCAGTTTTAATTCGCGACTATCGAGCGCGACTAGCGCATCGCCCTCGGCCACGCGGTCGCCGGGCTGGACGCGCGTGCGCCCGAGCTGTCCTTCAAACGGAGCGGCGATGACGCGCTTCGTCTTCGGCACAAGGCGGCAGTCGCATTTGATCGAGTAGTGAAATGGAAACACGAGTAGCGCTGCGAGCGCGATGCCGGCAGCAATGATTGCGCGCCGACGGTTCGTCGTGGCGCGTTTCCATATGCGGCGGAAAAAGAACGTGAGCGGGTTTGGTTTCGCCCTCTCCAGCAACTCGAAGAGCGGCCCAACGAATGGCAACGCGGCATCAAGCAATGCGGGTGTGCGTGGATCAGACGACTCGCTCCATTCGCAAAGGACGGCACCTCGGTTTTCACGCACCGGCTGTGTGGTGATGCAGACGGCCTTTGTCTGCTGCGCGAGCAAATCGTGCGCGATGGCGGATTTGTTTTCGGGAAAATTCACGCACGCTCCATCGAGCATGGCCTCGCGCAATGCGGCTTCGATGGGCTGGTGCGCGGTGCTTTTCGTATCGAGCTTTGCGACGCCGCTCATTGCGCGGAGCCGCACACCATCGCGAGTCCGTGTGCCATAGACGACGCGGGAACAGCCGAGATAGTCGCGCAACGCATCCACTGCGATGCGCGCGGCTTTTTCAAAATCCTCCTCCATTCCTGCGCGGCGGAAAATATCGAGCAGCCCGCTCGTGCGCGCTAGCACCCAGTGGATGTCGGCAGTGACGAGCCTTTGCTCGCGGTAGAGCAGATAGCCCGCGACCGTTTGCAGGATGACGAGGAACGCCTGCAAATCGCGCGCGTTCGGCACGACTAGCTGGGCAATGAGCACCCACAGCGGATGTTCGTCGCGCCGCACAGGCACGGCGAGCGTGTAGCCCTCTTCGCCGAGCGAAGGCGCGGCCTCAACGACAGCGGCGCTAGTATTTGCCAGCCGCTCGCCGATTGGCGCGAGCGCTGTGGCGAGGATGCCGCGCGTGGTGACGACAACGCTCGCCGCCCCCGCATTTTCAGAACCGGGAAAAATCGCGAGCGCACGTGCATTGAGCAGTGCACGGAGAAATTCGAGCAGCGGGCGCATCTCGCCGGATTCGGTGAGCGTTGCGAGTTGCTCCTGCACGCGCGGACCATCAGGCAGGCCCGGTGCAGACGATGCAGCGGGCTTCCCGGCTTGTGCGGATGCGGTTTGCGAGGCGGGACTGTTCATTTGCCGAAGGAAAAATCAGCCCGCGTTCTCACGGGTGCGACTACTTTTTCGCCTCTGTCTTGGCAGCAGCAGCGGCCTGCTCCTGTTTGGCGAAAAGCTGACCGAGCACTTGATAAAGGCGGCGCACTCCACCAGCAGTCATCGCGATGCGGGTGTGGATGGGGAGCACGCTCACTCCCTAACCCTGATCGGGGATGATACCGCTGGAGAAATCGAGAAAGATTTCCTCCTGCCCTGTTGTGAGCACGACCTGATTCGCGTAGCGCGCGGTCATGTCCTCATACTTGACTTGGAGTTGCTGTTGTTTGGGTTTGGGTTCGTTGGCCATAGCCGAATTGCTAGACACGAAGCGGGCTCTTGGCAAGCGGTGTGCCGCGTCTTGCGCAAGATGCGGCGGCTGCTAACGTCCGCGCCCTTCGCCATGGGCAACGACATCATCTATCTCGACAATAACGCGACCACTCAGATCGATCCTGCGGTAGTGCAGGAGATGCTGCCTTTCCTCACGGAAAACTACGGCAACCCTTCGAGCGGCTACCGTTTTGGGCAGCGCGTAAATGATGCGCTGGAAATTGCGCGGGCCCGGGTTGCGGGGCTGCTGGGCTGTGAACCGAGCGAGATTTTGTTCACGAGCTGCGGGACGGAAAGCTCGAACACAGCGATTCACTCGGCACTACAAATGGACCGCGACCGCCAGCATATCGTTACGACGCGAGTCGAGCACAGCGCGACGCTGAAAACATGCGAGGGCCTCGCAAAACGCGGCTACGCGGTGACGTGGCTCGGTGTGAACAACGAGGGTCAGATTGACCTCGGCGAACTGGAACGCGCCGTGACAGACGAAACGGCGCTCGTCTCGATCATGTGGGCGAACAACGAAACCGGCGTGACTTTTCCCATCGAGAAAATCTCGGAAATCGTGCGGGCGAAAGGCGCCGTCTTTCATACCGACGCGGTGCAGACCATCGGTAAGCTGCCGGTGAAGCTCGATACGATGAAGGTGAATTTCCTCTCGCTGAGCGGGCACAAACTCCATGCGCCGAAAGGCGTCGGCGTGCTCTACGTGAACCGCCGCACAAAGTTTTTCCCATTCGTCACCGGCGGCGGTCAGGAAAACGGCAAGCGTGCAGGCACTCAAAACGTCGCGAGCATCGTCGCGCTCGGCAAAGCGTGCGAAATCGCTTCGCAAAACATCGCGCACGAAGCCACGGAGGTGCGTGCGATGCGCGATGAATTTGAAAACGCCATCCTCGTAAAAGTGCCCGGCACGCAGGTGAACGGCGACCGTGTAAATCGTCTGCCGAATACAACGAGCCTCGCATTTTCCGGCACCGAGAGTGAGGCGATGCTGATGCTGCTCGATCAACAGGGTCTCTGTTGCTCTGCGGGTTCAGCCTGCACGACAGGACAACACGAGCCCTCGCACGTTCTGCGCGCGATGGGCTTTGACGACACGCGCGCTAGAGGCAGCCTGCGGTTTTCCTTCGGACGCTTCAACACGCGCGCAGAAGTCGCACGCGCGCTGGAGCTGGTTCCGCAGGTAGTGGAGAAAGTGCGACGCGTGACTGCGGCTTAGCGGAGAAGCGGGTTTTCGCGCTTTCCAGCCCGTCGCTGCACGGCTAAATGCCCGTCATCCATGAAAGTTTTCGTCACCGGCGGCGCCGGCTACATCGGCAGTGTGTGCGTCGAGCAACTCCTCGACGCCGGGCATACTGTGACCGTTTTTGACAACCTCACCGAGGGCCATCGCTCCGCCGTAGACCCGCGCGCAGCGCTCATCGTCGGCGACCTCCAAAAGCGTTGCGACATCGAGGACGCGATGGAGACAGCTCGGCCCGACGCAGTGATGCACTTTGCCGCAAACGCCCTCGTCGGCGAATCCATGACAGATCCCTCGAAGTATTTTCGCAACAACGTCTATGGCGGGATTAATCTGCTCGACGCGCTGGTGTCCGTCGGCTGCAAGCGCTTCGTTTTTTCCAGCACCTGCGCGACGTTTGGTGTGCCGGATCGGATGCCGATTGATGAAACGCAGACCCAACTCCCCATCAATCCCTACGGCGAATCGAAGCTGATGTTTGAGAAAGTGCTGCGCTGGTATGATGAAATCCACGACCTGCGCTACGTGGCGCTGCGCTACTTCAACGCAGCCGGCGCCAGCGGGCGATTCGGCGAGGATCATCGCATCGAGACGCACCTCATTCCCAATGTCCTCCGCGTGGCGCTGGGACAAAAATCACACGTCGAGATTTTCGGCACCGACTACCCGACGCCCGACGGCACGTGCATCCGCGACTACATCCACATCCTCGATCTCGCGCAGGCCCACATGCTCGCCCTCAACGCGCCATCAAGCGCACGCTACAACCTCGGCACCGGCGGCGGCACGAGCGTCCGCGAAATCGTCGCCACCTGTGAAAAAGTCACCGGCAAGA
>JBEIQV010000226.1:0-5598 GCA_040376335.1 Verrucomicrobiia bacterium
CTTAACTTCCCCAACGACATCATCACCTACAGCGGCACATGGAATGGAGGCACCTTCCTAGGCATGCAAGACGACAGCATCTTCACCAGCGAGGGAGTCAGCTATCTGATTTCCTACAACGACAATGATATCAATGGCCTCGGCCTACACGCAGTCACATTAACGATAGTAGTGCCCGAGCCCGGTGCTGCCGTGACGCTGCTCGGAGGCCTCGGCCTGCTGCTCGGCGTGCGCAGGCGCAGGGCGTGAGTCCTAGGAAATAGTATTGAAGTTTAGGGAGTGGCAGCGGATGTATTTTGGGAGCTTGCATCGGCAAGCTCCACACTCGCCCATACCAATATGAAACAAGGCAAACTCACTCCCGAGCAAATCTCCGACTACCACCGCGACGGCTACGTGATTGTGCGCGGCCTTTTCGATACGGAGGAAATTGATCTACTTCGCCGCGCGAGCAAGGACGACAAGGCGCTTGATGATCATTCCTTTGGCAGGGACGACGGCACCGGCGTGAAGGTGCGGCTCTCGCTTTGGAATCATCCCGGCGACGGCATCTACGGCATGTTCGCACGTTGCCATAAGCTCGTGGATTCTGTGGAGCAGTTGCTTGGCGACGAGGCGTATCATTACCACTCCAAGATGATCATGAAGGATGCCAAGGTCGGCGGTGCGTGGGCGTGGCATCAGGACTACGGCTATTGGTATCAGAACGGCATTTTGCTTCCCGATTTGTGCAGCGCTTCCATCGCGGTGGATCGCGCTACGAAGGAAAACGGCTGTCTGCAAGTGCTGAAGGGCTCGCACAAAATGGGACGTGTAGATCACATCCTCACCGGCGAGCAGGCTGGCGCGGATATGGAGCGTGTGAATGAAGCGATGAAGCGCTTTGAACTCGTTCACTGCACGATGGAGCCGGGCGATGTGATTTTCTTTCACGGCAATTTGCTCCACGCATCCGACCGCAACAACTCCGAACACCCGCGCTGGTCCATGATTTGTTGCTACAATTTCAAGAGCAACAATCCCTACAAGGAATCACACCACCCGCGCTACACGCCGCTTGTGAAAGTCGCCGACGAGATGATCAAGAGCGTAGGTATCAAGCGTTTTGCCGACGACACCTCCAATGTCGCGTGGCTCGAACACGGCAAGGACGCCAGCGCGAGAACATTGAAGGAAACCGCCGCTGCAAAGTGACGTGGCGGCATCGCTTCACCCGCTGAACATCCATCCGCCGATGCCGGCGAAGAAGGACTTCCGCATCGGCATTCTCGGCAGCGGTTTCATCCTCAACGACTGCCACCTCGTCAGCTATCGCAAAGCGGGCTTCAATCCAGTCGCCATCGCATCGCGCTCGCGTGAAAATGCCGCACGCGTCGCCGCGCGCCATTCCATTCCCATCGTCTGCGAAAACTACACGCAACTCCTCGACGACTCATCCATCGAAGTCCTCGACATCGCCGTTCCGCCGAATGTCCAGCTCGCGCTCATCAAAGCCGCGTGCGAACGCAGAACCGTTCGCGGCATCCTCGCGCAAAAGCCGCTTGGCATGAACCACGCCGAGGCCATCCAGGCCGTAGAGTGTTGCGAGAAAGCGGGCATCGTCCTCGCGGTGAATCAAAACATGCGCTACGACCACTCCGTTCGTGCCGCGAAGACACTACTCACCGACGGCACCATCGGCGAACCTGTCCTCGCCACGATAGACATGCGCGCCATTCCGCACTGGATGCCGTGGCAGGAAAAACTCGGCTGGGTCACGTTGCGCATCATGTCCATCCATCACCTCGATTGTCTGCGCTATTGGTTCGGCGAACCTGAGGGGATTTTTTGCAGCACGCGCCCCGACCCGCGCACCAAATTTTCGCACACCGACGGCATCTGCACCTACATCCTCGAATACACCAGCGGCCTGCGTTGCGTCGTCATTGACGACACATGGACCGGCCCCGCGAAGGAAGGCAGCCCCGGCGACATCGGCATCCATTGGCGCATCGAAGGAATGAACGGCCTCGCCCTCGGCGACATCGGCTGGTGCAAAGACCCCTACACGAGTCCATCGAGCATTCGCTATGCGGCAAAAGGAGACACTCACTTTCACGAACCCCGCTGGGCAGAGAGCTGGTTCCCAGACGCCTTTGCAGGAACCATGGCCCAACTCCTCATCGCCCTAGAAACCGGAACACCGCCCGCCATCAGCGGACGCGACAACTTAAAAACCATGGCCCTCGTGGACGCCGCCTACCTCAGCGCTGCCGAGCGTCGTATGGTGATGCTGTAGCAAAGAACCGGGGCCTGCTCGCCGCCACTTGCCACGCGAGCCCGCTTTCTCCACGCTCCGCCGTCTTATGTCTGATCCAGTTCGAGTCCGATTTGCTCCATCGCCCACCGGTTATCTCCACGTCGGTGGTGCGCGCACTGCGTTGTTTAACTGGCTTTTCGCGCGCCATTGCGGCGGCACGTTTGTGTTGCATATCGAAGACACGGACAAAGCTCGCAACACCGACGAAGCGATGCAGGCCATCTTCGACGGGATGAAATGGCTGGGGCTTGATTGGGATGAAGGCCCGCACAAGGGCGGGGAGCATGGACCGTATTTCCAAAGTCAGCGCGAGGAAATCTATCTCCGCTATTTTGAAAAGCTGCGTGACGGCGGCTTTCTGTATGAAGACGGCGGAGCGTGGCGTTTTCGTTTTGCGCGCAAACGCATCGTCATGGATGACCTTGTGTGCGGACACGTCGAAGTAGATATGGCGGACGCTGCGACGCATCCTGACATGACGATCCGGCGTCCCGACGGCGGCTGGATTTTTCATTTCGTGAACGTCGTGGACGACATCGAGATGGGAATCACTTACGTCATTCGTGGCGACGATCACCTCAGCAACACACCGAAGCATCTCCAGCTTTTCGAAGCACTCGCCGTCACTCCGCCGCGTTACGGGCACATCCCGCTCATTCTCAACGCCGATGGCAGCAAGATGAGCAAACGCGACACTGGGAGCGCGGTCGGCTGGTATGAAGAGAACGGTTTTCTCCCAGCGGCTGTGCGCAATTTCCTCTGCCTCCTCGGCTGGAATCCCAAGAACGATCAGGAGCTTCTCGACATCAACGAAGTCGTGCAGCTCTTCGACGTGGCCAACATCAATCGCAAAGCCGCAGTGTTTGATTTGGCGAAATGCGAGTGGATGAACCAGCAATACATCCTACGCATGACGCCCGATGAACTCGCCGTCGCCGCCGAGCCTGTGTTAGTGAAAGCGGGCATCCCTTTCGGCACACGCGCTGCACTTGCGCCGGTGCTCGCGCTCGTCCGCGAACGCATCAAGCGACTCAGCGAAATCCCCGTGTGGGTGGATTACTTCTTTGCCGATGAAGTGGTTTTCGATCCCGAGTCTGTGGAAAAAGTTTTCCGAAAGCCGGGAGCGATTGATCGCCTGCGCGCACTCACCACAGGTTTTGCGGCCATCGCGGAGTGGACTTCACCCGCCATCGAGGCGGAGCTGAAATCCTGCGCCACCATCGGAGGAGTGAAAGTCGGGGAGTTTGTCCACGTCGCCCGCGTCGCAGCCACGGGGCGCACCGTCGGAGCGAGCCTCTACCACACACTCGAAGTGCTAGGCAAAGCGCGCACGATCGCGCGTTTCGAGCGCGCACTAGCGATGCACCCGTGAGTTTCGGTGATGCGATTTCCATGAAAGAAGTTTTCACCATCGAGGATTTGCGTGACTGGCCGAAGGCCACGGCAGAGTGCGCGATTCCCCTGCGCCTCGCCGTCATCGGCGATCCCGTGGCGCACTCAAAATCCCCCGCGATGCACAACGCTGCGCTCGCCGCTCTCGGCATCAGCGCCCGCTACACGCGGCTCCACATCAAGCCCGACGAACTTTCCGAATGCCTCAGCTTGCTTCCGAAGGCGGGCTTCATCGGTATCAATTGCACCATCCCGCATAAAACCGCCGTCCTCACTCACGTCACCCGTGCCGACGTATATGCGCAGCGCGCAGGAGGAGTGAATACCGTCACCGTCGAAAACGACGGCGCACTTAGCGGCACTAGCACCGACGGCCCCGGCTTCGCGCGAGCCATCCGCGAAACCTTTGGCGCAGACCTCTCCAACTTTCGCGTGATGATCTTGGGTGCGGGCGGCGGCGCGGGGCGTGCGGTCGCCATGCAGTGTGCAAGCGCCGGTTGCCCCTCGCTCATGCTCATCAATCGCAGCCTCGAAAAATTGATCCCCTTGCTCGATGATCTCGCAGCTTTCTATCCGGTAAAAAACATCGCATCCGGTGACTTCGATCCCATCTTCCTCCGCGCCGGCCTCGGCATGAGCGACCTCATCGTGAACTGCACAGCCCTCGGCATGAAAAGCGAAGACCGTTCGCCCATTCCCGCCGAACTGCTCGGTAAACATCACCGCCTTTACGACACTATTTACGTCGCACACCGCACACCATTTCTCCGTGCTGGTGACACTGCTGGCGCACCGGGCGAAAACGGCCTTTCCATGTTGCTGCATCAAGGCGCGCTCAGCTTCGAGCGATGGTTCCACCGGGAGCCACCCATCGAGGCCATGCGGGCAGCACTCTGAAATGCACACTAGGCCAGTTTCGATACGATAGTCCCATTGAGAAACGTAATTGGTCGCTGTTCGGCTTGGTGTGAGTTTCGCAGGAGGTGTTCACTTTTCCAATAAGGTGGTGAAAAGTGCGTTATACCTACACTCGGAAAGGATGCGGCTACGTGCAAAAGTCATTTCGAGAGATGTCGCGGAAGGAGTTGTTGCGAGGGTAGGGTTCTGCCTTAAAAGCGCCAGCCACACACGACCACTATGAAACTCACCACATTAATCCTCGGCCTCCTTTTCGCGCACGTGGCTGCGCTGCACGCAGGGGAGAGTCTGGTTTACAAAAAGGCAGGGGAGCGGGAGCTGAAGCTTTTCATCGAGAAGCCGGCGGACTGGAAGGCGACGGACAAGCGCCCGGCGATTGTGTTTTATTTTGGCGGGGGATGGGTGGGCGGGACGCCAATGCAGTTTGCGAAGCAGAGCGCGTATTTTGCCTCGCGCGGGATGGTGGGCTTGCGCGTGGAGTATCGGACAATCCCCGCCGGGGACAAGGGGCCGCCGACGGTTTGCTGCGCGGATGCGAAGTCGGCGATGCGCTATGTGCGCGGTCATGCGGCGGAGATGGGGATTGACCCGGCGCGCATCGCGGCGTCGGGTGGCTCGGCGGGCGGGCATCTCGCGGCGTTCACGGCGATGGTCGGCGGGCAGGATGATGCGCAGGATGACGTCTCGATTTCGCCCAAACCGAATGCGCTGGTGCTGTTCAATCCCGTCTTCAACAACGGCCCCGGCCAATGGGGACACGAGCGTGTGGGCGCGCGGTTCATGGAGTTTTCGCCCACGCACCACATCACGAAGGACGCGCCGCCCACGATTGTGTTCCTCGGCGACTCGGACAAGCTCATCCCGGTGGGCGTGGTGCGCGATTTCGAGGCCGGGATGAAAGCGGTGGGCGTGCGCTGCGAGGCGCGCATCTACTCAAAGGCAGGCCACGGCTTCTTCAACGCCGACCCCGCCTACACGCAGACGGTGGA
>JBEIQV010000283.1:0-4215 GCA_040376335.1 Verrucomicrobiia bacterium
GTATTCCCCGGCTTTGTTGAGCGAGCCGGCCTCCACCAAATCCGCGTGCTGCGCTGAAACGAGCATCATCTGGCGGTGAAGTTCCGTGATTAATTTCGGTGCGAGTTGCTGGTTCCACTTCACCTGCAATGGTCCACCCGCTTTGCATTCGCCGAAGCCGAGCAAATCCGCCTGCAATGATTTTGTGCGCTCCAGCACGCCATCAATCCGCCAGCCGGGACGCGCGATATTCCAATACGCCACGCGAAACTCGGCACGTCCGGCGTCCTTTGGCGCAAAGCGGAAACTCGTCCATGCCCAGACTGAAGCGCAGAAAATCGCTGCAACCAAAAATGTTCCGCGCAAGCGCCGGTGTTTCCTCCAACGGATCGCGCACACCACGCCAGCCAGCATCTGCAACGCCCACGGCGTAGCGTAAAAAACGAGCGCCAATCCATCGAAACGATCCCGCACCGTGAGCCGAAGCAGCAGGCCCGCGACGAGTAAAGCTGCGGCTCCATACACCGAAAAGCGCCAGAGCCAGTGGAGAATATTTCTCACAGCGCGCCAAAAAACTCCGAGAGCCTTCGCGCCACTGCCGCGAAGCTGAGCGCCTCGTTCGCCCTTGCCTGCGAGACCTCCACGGCTGCGCGCCACGCCGCGTCATCGTGGAGCAGAGGCTCCAGTTCCAATCCCTCGAAAGCGAGACGTTCCACGGCACTGTTCCCGCCGATACATGGCATCCGGCACAGCAGCGCGTCGCCGGCGACCTGACCGGGCACTGCGCTCGAATCGAGTTGGAAAACCACGCGGCATTTCGCCATCGCCCGGAGGTATTCCGTGTATTTCAGCGGCCCTTCCACCACGCGCAATTGCTCACAACCGAGAGCCGCGAGTTTCTTTCGCCCGGAGCGTCCGCCACAATTAAACGCCGTCACCGGAACGCCCATTGCGCACGCTTGTTTGAGCGCTGCTGCGTGATTGCGCGAAGGAACATCCCACTCGCGCGTGCCGATGAAAATCCCGCTGCGCTCGCTGAGCGGCAATGAAAAATCCCAGCGCGAATCGTCCACCGCATACGGCGTGGGAATAAACTCCGCCACACGCGCACCCGCCGTGCGGTAGAGCGGCACTAGCTCGGGCGTGCTGCTCAGCGCTGCGTTTGCCTCGGTGCAAATTTCGCGGAACAGCGGGAGCGCGTCACTGCCTTCGAGCTGCTTCGCCACCTGATGCTGGCCGCTCTCTTTCCACGACACTGCCACCTTTTTCCCACGGGCTAAAAGCTCACGTAACGCGCGGCGTGCAGTCTTTAAATCGCGGCGCAGCAGCAGCAGCACGGCGCGCTGGGATTCCGGAATGCGCGCGGCGTCATCGTAGAAACCGCCGTTCGTGCACGCGGCGTAGGCGTGGTAGTTCACGGGAGCGTGCGTGGTGTCGTCTGGCGCGCCCGCTCCATCGGCGAAGTGCTGCTCAGGATCGCGCCCACCGGGATTGAGGACTGCTAGTTGCATTCGGGCGCGGAGAATAGGCATGACGCGCTCTTCGGCAAGCTGTGCAGATTGTGGACGGGCTGGACTGAAGGACAACTCGCCATCCCGCGAAGCTTGCGGCTCGGCGGGCGGGTGGATAGTTTGCGCGCCCTTTTTCCAAAACTATGAGCCAGCCACAGACCGCCATCACACCGACACGCGACGCAGACTTTCCTGAATGGTATCAGCAAGTCGTCAAAGCCGCCGACCTCGCCGAAAATTCCGACGTGCGCGGCTGCATGGTGATCAAGCCGTGGGGCTACGGAATTTGGGAAGCGATGCAGCGCGGGCTCGATGGAATGTTCAAAGCGACCGGACACAAGAATGCGTATTTCCCGCTCTTCATCCCGCTCAGCTACATGGCGAAGGAGGCCGAGCACGTGGAGGGTTTTGCGAAAGAGTGCGCAGTCGTCACACACCATCGCCTCGAAAGCGACGGCAAGGGCGGGCTGCGTCCTGCGCCTTCAGCGGAGCTGGCGGAGCCGCTCGTCGTGCGACCCACGAGCGAGACGATTATCGGCGCGACTTACGCGAAATGGGTGCAGTCGTATCGCGACCTTCCGATTTTGATCAACCAGTGGGCGAACGTCGTCCGCTGGGAAATGCGCCCGCGCGTCTTCCTGCGCACGGCGGAATTTTTGTGGCAGGAGGGCCACACCGCACACGAGACAAAAGCCGAGGCTATCGCCGAAACGGAACAGATGCTCGGCGTGTATGCCACGTTTGCGCACGACTGGCTGGCGCTGCCGGTTTTCACCGGCGAGAAGAGCGCGGGCGAGCGTTTCCCCGGCGCGGAGCAGACGCTTTGCATCGAGGCGATGGTGCAGGATCGCAAGGCCATCCAGGCCGGCACGTCGCACTTCCTCGGGCAGAATTTTGCGAAGGCGAGCGGCATCGAGTTTCTCTCGCGCGAAAACAAAAAGGAGTTCGCGTGGACCACGAGCTGGGGCGTGAGCACGCGCCTCATCGGCACGGTCATCATGGCGCATGGCGACGACGACGGCCTCATCCTTCCGCCGCGCATCGCACCAGCGCACGTCGTCATCCTGCCCATCGTGCCGAAGCCCGACATGCGCGATGCCGTGTTCGCCGCGTGCGACGCCCTCGCTGCACAATTGCGCGCGACCATTTTTTCCGGCGAGCCCATCCGCGTCGAAGTGGACAAGCGCGACCTCACCGGCGGCGTGAAAAGCTGGGAGTGGATCAAAAAAGGCGTCCCAGTGCGCGTGGAAATCGGGCCCCGCGATTTGGAAAAAGGAACCGTCGCCTTTGCGCGCCGCGATCGCGGGCACAAAGAAAAAACCTTCCCGACCAACGCCGAACTCCTCGCAAGCATCGCCACGACCTTGCAGGAAATCCACGACACGCTCCTCGCCCGCGCCACCACGTTGCGCGACATGCACACGGTGAAGATCGAAACCCGCGAGGAGTTCGTGAAATTCTTCACCGCCAAGGACGACAGCAAGATCAGCGGCGGCTTCGCCCTCGCCCATTGGGACGGCACCGCCGAGACCGAGGCCGAGATCAAAGAGCAGCTCAAAGTAACCATCCGCTGCATCCCCGCCGACGCCCCCGCAGAAGACGGCCCCTGCGTCTGGAGCGGCAAGCCCAGCAAACGCCGCGTGCTCTTCGCGAAGAGTTACTAGCGGATTCAGCGGCTCCGCAGCATCGGCGGGCGCGATCCCGAGAGTGGCAGCGCAGGATTCCAGAGCGTTGGCGATGTTTTCGAGCCAGCCAGCCCGCTCGCCAATGGGCCTCGGGTAGAAAAAAGGCGTTTCATGGGAAAAGGAGCGCCGCAACTCTGAGGAAACCCAGTGCTGGAATCAGGCAGAATAGACCCAACGCCGTTTCCGTTGGAACCAACGGACATTCCGTTGAGGCCAACGGTTAGTCCGCTGAGCCCAACCGTTAAATCGTTGAGACCAACGTAACGTCCGTTGAGATGAACTAACTAACCGTTGGACCCATCGGAAATAGCGTTGATAGCAACGGATGAACCGTTGGCCACAACTGAATAACCGTTGACGTCAACGGATGGATAGTTGAGCCCAACGGAATTGGCGTTGGCCCCAACGTAGCAGCCGTTGAGGCTAAAGAAACCGCCATCGCCGTCCCCCTGACTGCCACCTTCCTCCCTCCGACCGCCACCTCCACGCCCCCGACCGCGAACTCCATCCTCGCGACCAGGAGCCGCCCCCTTCCAAGCACCAACCCCGTCCTCCCGACCGCCAACTCTGCCCTTCCAAACACCATGCGCGCCCTCCCGCTTACGCCCCACCTCCTTCCAACGCCCCCCGTTCGCCATGCCGAATCCCCGCGTGCGTGCCGCGAGGCTTTGGAGTGCGGCGGCTCGACGCCGCTTTCCCTTCGCCCGCAGAGGCAGGGTGAAATGCCCAAGCCCATCGAGCGCGGCACCGCACTCGACGCTCCTTCCCCGCCCGCCCGCGCGAGCCAAAAGCGGCGTCCTGCCGCCGCAGTCCAAAGGCTGCCGCCACGTTCCACCGCCATTTGCCTTTTGCGCCAACTGCGCGCCGACGGCTGTAGGCTCTTTGCTTTCCACCACGCATTCCACGCTCGGTGGGGTTTATCTTCCCTCGCGGAGCACGAAGAGGGCGGCGACTCCGGTGACGGCGATGATGCCGCCGAGGATGGTGCGGGCGGTGGGGCGCTGGCCGTCCACGGCCCATGCGATGAATTGCGTGGCGAC
>JBEIQV010000359.1:0-2928 GCA_040376335.1 Verrucomicrobiia bacterium
AGTGTTTCTGCAGACTTGCAAATCGTCAATCCGGCCACCGCCAGTCGGGACTCGTTTGTTGCTTTAGGTTTACGAATAAATATCCGGTTCTGAAAATAGCTTCGGTAACAAAATGACAATCTTTGAGCACACTTCGACAATGAAAAAACTAGCTTCCGTGAACCACTCTCCACTTACTCTTTGCGCTCTCGCTCTTAGCCTCGCGCTGTCTTCGCCCACATCCGGCCGAGCCTGCACCGGGCTCACACTCAAGTCTGCAGATGGCGCAGTGATCGCTGCGAGGACTGTAGAGTGGGCCGCTGGCGATGCGCATCACGCACGCTAGTGCTCTTCCCGCGCAACCATGCCTTCACGGCGCTGACGCCGGGCGGCGAGAACGGGCTGAAATGGAGCGGGCGTTACGGCTTTGTTTCGCTCACGGCCTACGGGCAGGAATACGGCCCGGATGCGGTGAACGAGAACGGGCTTTATGTGGGGGTGTATTATTTCCCGGGGTATGCCTCCTTCGCGCCGTATGATGCCGCGCAGGCCGGCCAGTCCCTGAGCGTCGGCGATTTCATGCGCTGGCTGCTGTCGTCCTTCAAGAGCGTGGCCGAGGTGCGGGCCAATCTGGACAAGGTGCGCGTAGTGAACGTGGCGGACGAGCGTTTCGGGGGCGCCCCGCTGCCGTTTCACTGGAAGATCGCTGACGAAACCGGTGCAAGCATCGTAGTGGAGATCGTGGAGGGCGGGCAGGTGAAGGTTTATGACGCGCTGCTGGGCGTGATCACCAATTCGCCGGAGTATGGCTGGCACCTCACGAACCTGCGGAACTATCTAGGGCTTGCCGGTGCGACCAAACAGCCCGTCACGCTGGATGGCCGTTCCTTTGCGCCGCTGGGGGGCGGCTCGGGGTTGATGGGCCTGCCCGGCGATTTCACGCCGCCCTCGCGCTTTGTGCGCGCCCTGGCGCTGACGGCCTCGGCCCGTCCGCTGGCCACCTCGGAGGACGCGGTCTTCGAGGCCTTCCGCATTCTCGACAACTTCAACATCACGGTCGGCGCTACGGCGGCGGGCGACAAAATCGCTAAGGACATCGCCAGTGCCACCCAAATCACAACGGCCTCAGACCTCAAGAATCGCGTGCTGTATTTTCACACAATGGACAACCGCCAGATCCAAAAACTGGACCTCAAAAAGATTGATTTCTCTAAGGTCCAGAAACAAACAATCAACCATGGCGCGGTGCGTCATCAAGAAGTGCGCGAACTTCAATTGAAAAAGTAAGCCGCGTGCATGGTCGAGCCCGGCAGCGTGTTGCGCGAGGACGTGGGCAATTACTGGGCGGGCCGGATGCGCGGCGGGAAGGCGGGGGACCGTCGCGCCGGCGTGGTCTGGCACACGCAAGGCAGCGGCAAGAGTTTCTCCATGCTTTTCTTCGCCCCCCCGTGTGGTGCGGCATCACAGAGGGGGGCTTGAACTGGAAAATGGCAATGCCTACATCGCGGAAGTGTATGAGGACAGGAAGCATTGGAGGGGCGAGTGATTTGCCTCGACGCAAATTTCCTGATCGGCGGAGTAATCGTTGTCTGAGCGGAATCGCGTCATCTTCTCGCTTGGGTAGAAGCTGGGGAGACGTTTTGCACGGCGGCTCCCGCTTGGTATGAATTTCTCTGCGGTCCGGTGTCGCCCTCGCAGATCAATACGATGCTGGCCTTTCTCTCGAAGGAAATCATCCCGTCCGATGCCTCGCAGGCACTGATTGCCGCCCGGCTTTTCAATGCAGTGGAAGGCTCCCGTCACTTGCGGGTGGATGCCATGATAGCTGCCGCAGCGATCAGCCAGATGGCGCGTCTCGCCACGCTGAACACGGAAGATTTCAACCTCTTTGAACCTCACGGGCTTGAGTTGGCCGCACCGCCTGAAGTTTGACGAACAAGACTACACACAGCGGCGTGGTCGTTGCAGAATACCAAATTTTTCCAATGACCTGCACAAACTTTCTAATCCGCACGTGCTGTCCCGGTCTTTAACCAAACCTAAACCGCTCCCGATAATTTTCACTCGTTTTACCATGCTCCAAAAATCCTCACTTTTCGCCGCCGCACTGCTGGCGGTTTCTGCCGCGCAGGCGCAGACGATCAATATCCGCACACTCCCGTTGCTCATGAAATACGATATGGAGGAATTTACGGTGCTCCCCGGCGCGGAGGTGAAGTTGATTTTGGAAAATGGCGACGATTTGCCGCATAACGTGGTCATTTTCGACGCGGGGACGGATGTGCTCGCGGTGGCCAGCAAGAACATGGAGAAGGCGGAGGAGGCGATGAAGCGCGACTGGCTGCCTGATACCCCGGCGATGCTGGCGCATACGAAAATGGCGGGGCCGAAGACGCGGGATGAGGTGGTTTTCAAGGCACCCACGAAGCCGGGGCTGTATCCGTTTGCCTGCACGTTTCCGGGGCACACGCAGAGTATGCAGGGGAAAATGAGAGTCGGTGTGCTGGGGCCGAATTTGACGGGGTTGAAATTTGCGCTGTATCTCGGCGAGTGGAGCAAGCTGCCGGATTTTGCGACGCTGACGCCGCATCGCGAGGGCGACATCGCTGACAACTTGGTGCAGCTGAAATTTGACGATTACAAAAATCAGTTCGGCGTAGTTTACACGGGCAAGCTGAATGCGCCGCGTGATGCCGAGTATGTGTTTTCACTCGGTGCGGATGATGGCGCGCGGCTTTTGGTGGATGGGAAGAAGGTGGTGGAACTCGACGGCGTGCATTCGTCGGCGGAGATCAAGGACGGGAAAGTGGTCTTAAAGGCGGGCGAGCATGATTTCCGATTGGAGTATTTCCAAGGGACGGGCGAGGCGCAGATTTTCGCGGCGTGGCGTGGCGGAGATTTCGCCGCGACTCCGCTTTCGAAGTGGGTGCCGCCGACGTGGGGTGGTGA
>JBEIQV010000058.1:0-13794 GCA_040376335.1 Verrucomicrobiia bacterium
CGAAAATATGACCTTTTTTAAAGATAAATTTTGCATCGGTTCCGCTCTACGTAAAATCAGAACTTCAACACTGATTACCCTCCTGATGGCGGCAGCCGTTCCAAATTCATTTGGCGCTAACGTTCAAACAAGTGTTTCTATAAATATAGACTCTCTGCTTTTGAGAGATAATCTAAATGTTCCTCTATTTTCTGGCGGCCCCGGAGACGGAGACGGGTTTGCTATCCAGCTAGGTTACTACGACGCAGCTACCACCTTAAATAATTTCTTAGGGAACTGGATTGCCCTGACAGGGCAAAACTCAGATAATACAGATTTTGCTACTTCTTCCATCGGCGATGGCGAAGGCGGCGATGGCCAGCTTTTCTCCCAATACGTATTTGATAGCTCAAAACCAAATACATTCCAAGATCTACCCGCCAGCGACAACGTAATTCCTCTTACCATTCGCTTTTACAATGCGGTGCTGATTTCAAATGCTACACTCTTCAACGCCGTATCCAAAGACACATGGTTGTGGAGAACACCGGCGCCATCTGCGACAGTTCCGCCACAAATTAATATGTTTTTGACGTCTGGAAACCAGTCAACACTTGAGTGGCAGGGCGGTTCGCCATCATCAGCCTTTAAAACCACCATAGCCATTGTCCCTGAACCCGCTACGGCTGCTTTGCTCATTTTTGGTGTAGCGGGGCTCCTTGGGCGCAGGCGCCGCGCTTAAAACGAACGAAATCCACACAATTTTGTCTCACGAAGGCAAGCCTGCGGGCTTGCCTTCGTTTTTTGGACATAGCTATCCACACCCATGCCTCAGTTTCGCTACACCGCTCGCAATGCCTCCGGCCAGATGGTGGATGGTGTCGTGACTGCGAATGATCGGAGTGGGGCAATATCCCAAGTCGAACAGCAACGGTTCGTCCCCGTCAAAATACAACTCGTCACTGATGAACCCTCAAAATCCGTCGCACTCGCCACCAAGCCGGCAGCCACGGAAAAGTCGCCCGCGAAATCCGACTCGAACAAAGCCGCACCACCCGCAGTTCGCAGCCAGTCGGTAAAGACAGCCGCGACTCCTGCTGCCACTGCCCCGCAGTCGCTCAAGCTCACTCACTCCCAGCAGTATCTATTCACCGAGCAGCTCGCCCATCTTCTCAGCGCGGGCATGACACTCGATGAATCGCTCGGTGTCCTCTGCAAGCGGCTCAAGCACGTCAAACTCCGCGCACTCTCACAGTCCCTGCACCAGTCGCTCGTTGATGGTCGCAGCCTTTCACAGGCCATGCGCGACTTCCCGCGCATCTTCAGCCCGCTCTACGTGAACATGGTCTCCGCAGGCGAGGCATCCGGCTCCCTCTCCACCATTCTCCACCGCCTCACCACGCATCTCTCGGAATTGAAATCGCTGCGCGACCGCGTCCAGCAAGCACTGCTCTACCCCTCCGTTCTCGTCGTAGTCGGCATGATTTTGATCATGGTTTTCATGACGACGATGGTGCCGCAGCTCATGTCTTTCTTCAAAGACACAAACGCCAAGCTCCCCGCCGCCACGAAATTCCTGATCGATCTCAACTCCGCCATCACCTCCTCCTGGTGGGCTGGGATCGCAGCGATTTTTGGTGGCTACGTGTTGTTCCGTGCCTTCGTGGCGACGCCAGCCGGACGGCTCACTTGGGATCGGTTTAAATGGAACCTCCCAGTCCTTGGCCGCATTTCACGTTTCCGCTACTATGCGCAATTCGCACGCACGCTCGGCACGCTCACGCAAAACGGCGTCACGCTCCTCCGTGCACTGGAACTCCTCGAAGACATCGCCGGCAATGAATTCATCCGCCAGCGCATGATTGAAATTCGCGCAGCAGTATTGGACGGCACCACTCTCTCCGTTGCCGCTACTAATCAGCGCATTTTCCCCGAGATGTTCGTGGATATGATGGGCGTCGGCGAACAGACCGGGAAATTTTCGGAAACCATGTGCCTCATCGCAGACGTTCATGAGCGGGAACTCGACAAGCAAGTTCAGTTCGTGAGCACACTCATCCCGCCACTCATCATGGTGATGATCGCAGGCATCATCGGCACCGTCATCTACGGAATTCTCATCGCCGTCTTCAACCTCACCAGCGGCATGCACCGCCGTTAAAAACGCCGACACCCGAGATGCTCAGCAGCTTTTTCGAAATCGAACAACAACCGTGCCGCAAAGTTGTTACACTTCCAGACTCGCACGCCTTGCCTTTCATCCCGTTCGCTCACTAACTTTCCGCTCATGCCTCGCATCATCCTCACAACCATCTGCGCTGCCGCTCTCGCGGTCTGTGCATTTGCTGCCGAGGAATCCGCACCCATCGCGGAGCAACCCGTGCCATTCAGCGTGTGGCTCGATTTCAACTCCCTCGCAAAAGCCAACGCCCCGCTGCCTGCGCTCCCGATTTGGTTTCAGTCTTTGCAGAGCGAGGCAGTCCCGGCGAATGGCGACACGCCGCCGAAAACACTTTTCCGTCTGCGCCTGCGCCGTCTCCCCGACCTGCATCACGAAATGCTCTTCCGTGTTTTTTTCGACGACCTGCCCGATATGCAGCCCGTCATCAGCGCATGGAGCGAAGCTGGCAAAGAGCGCTTCCGCACCACACTACCGGGCAGCGGCACCGGTCTGCCCACGCATGAAAGCATCATCCTTCCGCTCGAAGGAACGGACTACGTGGACATCGAAGTCCCCGGCGACGGCAGCAGCATCCGCGGGGCATTTGCGAGTTCATTGAAAGACGCGCCCACGCGCCAGACCACCGACTTCGCACCAACGCCCGAACTCACCGATCCCTTCGGCAACATCGCTTCCGCACCCGCCGAGGATTCAGACTCAAAACTTTTCGGACGCATCAAAGCCGTCCTCGACCCCGGAGTCGTCAGCCTTTCGCTGAAAGCCAAGACAGCGGAGACATGGGAGTTCGACCTAGCCGCCCAGCCGCTCATCGCCGTCGTCAGCTTCGATGTTTTGAATGCCGACACCGGTGCCGCGCCCGTCGTCACCGTGAATGAAGGCGACCCGGCATTCGCGAGCATTCACTGGCCCGACCTCGCAGACCCCGCTTATCGCGGCGAATCGCGCTCGCTCGAACAGGGGATGCGTTTTCAATACACTGGCTGGCTTCACGCCCAAGCGATCATCTCGGGAAAAGTTCTTCGCTCCGGCTTGAACAAAATCACCATCGGCTTGTCGGAAGGAAGTAGCTCGATCGCCGTTCGTAACGTCGAACTACAGCTCAAACACAATTGGAAACACTTCGACTACATCCTCAGTCCCACAAATCCATGAAACCGCTTCTGCGCAATAAAACAGCCGGCTTTACGCTCCTCGAAATCATGCTGGTGATCATCATCATCGTCACTCTCATGGCGGTGCTCCTGCCAAATTTGAAGAACGCGATGTCCGACTCCAAAAAGGGCGAGGCACAAATCTACATCACCACTATCGCAGGCAATCTCGCCCAATACGAACTGCTCAACGGAATGCCTCCATCGAGCAGTCAGGGATTGAAAGCACTGATGGAAAAACCCGCAGGCGATCCTCAGCCACGCAAATGGCGTCAGCACATGGAAAAAATCCTGCCCGATCCGTGGGGTGTGGACTACCGCTACGAATTCCCGGGGCGCCATAATAAAAACAACTACGACGTCTTTAGCTGCGGCCCGGATCGCGCGCCAAACACAGAAGACGACATCGGAAACTGGGACTAAACATCTCGCCACTTTTAAAGAGCCACGTTCACCAGAACGTGGCTCTTTTTTTTGTGATTCAAAAACACCTCTAAAAAAAGGCTGGTCTCCCAAAAAGTTTTGCACATCTTTTCTCCATGCCACCCCGCATCAGAACATCTCCCAAATTCCTCATCCTCCTCGTAGAAACTCTCTTTTTCGCAAGCATCGCCCTTGCGGCTGATTCGATTCCGCGCTCACCTGTCGAATCCGCCAGCCTCGCCAGCGTCGGCTACGATGAACAGGCACGTGTGCTCGAAATCGAATTTCGCAACGGCGGCATCTACCGCTACTCAGGCGTGACGAAGGAATTTTTTTCGCAGTTCATGACCGCCAATTCAAAGGGCAGGTTCTTCACCATCAAGATTCGCGGAAGATTCCCCTTCTCGAAGGTGAACACAAACTCCATCGCTGGGCAGTAATGACCCGCGACGAGATCAAGCTGGCAGCCTTCATCCTGTTCGCACTTCTCGCGGGCGTGGGAGCGAAGCATTGGCGCACACTACAAACAGCAAACCTCTCGCAGTCAGCACAGTCGCCTATCCCGCAGAAATCGGCGAAACCGCCCTATATTTTCAAATCGCCGAAGGAAGCACGCGATGCACACGCACGCAGTGCGCAAAACACTTTAGAGTAATCCATTCGTGCGCGCGATGGACACGCGGCACCTCGCGATGCTAAGCACTGAATGCGCATCCTGATGAGCACCCATTTTTTCCGCGACAAAACCGTGCACATCGCCCGAGGCATCGGCCGTTTCTTCAATCGCGGATGGCGTCGCCTCGTAGGTAAACCGCGACCCGCAGAAGAGCAGAGCCTTTTTCCGCTCGTCATCCAGGTGCTCGCCGCGTTTTCAAAAAGCGAAGGCGAAGTCGTCGAGGAGGAAGTGGACAATGTGCTCGGCCTTCTTCGCCACGGATTTCCCGATGGCGTTTACTCCGATTTACGCCGCCAGTTCCGCGATGCGCTGGGCCAGCAGCAGGACATCAACGCCATGGCCGACCGCCTCTCGCGCGTGCTCGGCCCCGAGCAAAAAATCATGCTCGGTGTGCAACTCTACGACATCATCGCACGGGTCGGCGAAGGGCAGAAGCAGATGCCTTCCTTTTACGCGTTCATGGATCGCCTCGGCATGGCGGCACAGGCCATCGAAATCGTCCACCAACTCCAAAGCGGAGAAAAAGCGGACAAATCCGTGGCGCAGTCGGGTGAGTTGCCGCTCGAAATCCTCACCTTTGGCCGCGATGCGCAGGCCGATGTCTGGCTGAAAGGATTTCACGCCGATGAGCGACTCGTCGCCTTCCGCTTTCACGCGCTCGTGCTGGTGAAAAACGCGGCGCAGCGCACCGTCTTCGTGCGCGGGCGTCCGCTGCTGCCCGGCACATTTTGCCGCATCTACCCCGGCCAGCGCGTCGTGCTCGACGAACAGGTGCTCACGTTTCAAGACATCACCTACTATTTTAATGCAAAGAAAGGCGTCTTCGCCACGCAGGTCTTCGTCGAACTGAACGACAAAGACGAAGTGGAACTCTCCCGCGTCCGCACGCGAGCTAGCGTGCTCGAAGTGCGCTTCGGCCTGAAGGTGCAAGTGCGCGCACTCGCGGATGTGGATGCACTGCTCAACGGCGTCGCGCTTCGCAGCAGCACGATGCTGAACGCCACGCTCGAAGACCGCATCATCTTCCACCACGACGCCGAACTCACCCTCGCCGACCTCCGCCGCCGCGCTCGCGCACTCGGCGTTCGCTTTCAACTCAAGAGCTACAAGAGCGCCTACAAAGTCTCGAACAACCCGAGCTTGCTGGAGACCGACGACATTCTGCTCTCGCCCGGCACCTCCGGCGACGTGCTGCTGCGCGTCCTTTGCGATTACGACAACAAGGTCGGTAAACTCGAAGTCACCGCTGCGGATCGTCCCGTTGTTGTCGGCGAAAAAGTCATCCCCGTCGGCGGCACGTGTGAATTGAAGGACGACGACTTCATCCGCATTGATGCCGGCCAGGGCCTGCGCTGCGACTTTAGCGAGCGTATCATCGAGGAGGAACGCAACATCGTCTCCTCACTCGAACTACGCGACCTCACGTGCCACTTCGGGGGCAACATCACCGCGCTCGACGGCATCAGTTTCTCGCTCACGCGCGGCGACCTCGTGTGCGTGATGGGCGGCAGCGGCTCCGGAAAAAGCACACTACTCCGCGCCATCGCAGGCCGTCTCCCGGCATCGCGCGGCCAGGTGCTTCTCAACGGTCAGGAGCTTTACGAAAACCTCGACGAATTCAAACGCTTCATCGCCTACATCCCGCAGGACGACGCGTTCGACGATCACCTCACCGTCGAAGAAAACCTCACCTACGCCGCTGCGATTCGCTCGCCGCACCTCAGCTTCAACGACCGCGAGCGCCGCGTGGACAGCCGCCTCGTGGAACTCGGACTCGCCGAGCGCCGCGACGTCATCGTCGGCTCCGCAGAAAAAAAGACGCTCTCCGGCGGTGAACGCAAACGCCTGAATATCGGCCTCGATATGATTTCGAGCGCCGACATTTTCCTTTTCGACGAACCCACCAGCGGCCTCAGCAGCAAGGACAGCGAGCACGTCATCGAAATCATCCGTGGTATCGCTCACAACAAGATCGTCTTCGTCGTCATCCACCAGCCTAGCGCGCGGCTGTTCTCGATGTTCACCAAAGCCATCCTCCTCGATCGCGGCGGCAAGCTCGTCTTCCACGGCAAACCGGCGGAGATGCTCGACTACTTTGCCGAAGCCGCCATCGAGGAAAAAGGCATGACTGCTGACGCAGCAAAACGCAGCGCCGACAGCGCCGAGTTCTGTTTCGATGTGCTCGAAACACCACTCCACGACCTCAGCGGCGATGTCATTTTGGAGGAGGGAAGCAACGGACAGCTCATCCCCGCGCGCCGCTTCTCGCCGGATTTCTGGCGCGACCGCTACGAAGCCCATCGCCTCACTCAGGACGTAAAGTTGAACTTCACTCGCTCGGGAAAATCCCCCACCCCGAGCACCATCGAGCCTCCTGCTCAGATGAGCACCGTCAGCTTTGCCGGCCCACAGACCAACGTCTCCGTGCCTGTGCCGCGCCCCGCCAAACCCAAGGCCGCGCCAGTCCCCGGCACCCTACGTCAACTCCGCTGGCGCGCCGAGTGGCTACAATTTCATACACTCCTGCGCCGCGCATTCCTCTCAAAGCTCCGCAACGTCGCCAGCCTCTTCGTCACACTTCTCGCCCCGCCGGTGCTCGGCGAGATTGTTGGCTGGGCGCTCTACTTCACCGACGACGTGGATCGACCCTACGTCTTCGCCTCCGCATTTCACGTCCCCACCTACATATTCATCGCGCTGCTCGTCGCGCTCTTTCTCGCATTGATGAACAGCGTCGAGGACATCATCCGCGACCGCGCCGTCCTCCAGCGAGAGCGCAACCTCGATGTCGGCATCGGCTACTACGTCACGGCAAAATTTTTCACTCTCTGCGTCTTCTCTGCCCTCCAGTGCGCGCTCTTCGTCATCGTCGGCAACAGCATCCTCGAGGTGCGCGGAATGTTTTGGGAATACTTCCTGTGGACCTTCCTCACCGCCGTCAGCGGCATCTCCCTCGGCCTGCTCGTCTCCGCACTCGTGCCGAACTCCAAGACCGGTGCGATGCTCGTCCCGCTCATCCTCATCCCGCAGCTCATCTTCGGCGGCGCACTCATCAAATACGAAGAGATGAACAAAGACCCCGGACTCCTCTATTCCTTCCAGCGCTGGTTCGAAAATAAACGCGTCGCCAGCGACATGGAGGGCGACAAAAAACTCCGCGTCCCGCTCATCAGCCGCATCGTCGCCACGCACTACAGCTACGAGGCTCTCGTCGTCGCACAGGCAAAACTCAATCCACTCGCCACCCGGCAGCAGGAACTCCAGCGCATGATCGAAACGCTCGCCGCCAAGCCCACACGCAGCGAAACCGAGGACGACCGCCTGGATGATTTAAAAGACACCCTCGCCCAGCTCAGCGGACTTGAAGCAGGCAGCCCCCGCGAAATTGACCGCCGCCTCGCACGCGCCGACGAAATCATCGCAGGCAGCCCCACCAGCAAAGGCGACTTCCGCACCAAAGTCCTCGGCATCACCGCCAGCCAACTCTACGAAAACCAGAAAATCGCAGACATGGTCGCCAAAGCCGAAACCGAGCAAAACGACTACCGCCGAAACTACCGCATCAACCCCTTCTTCAGCCCCGAAAAACACCACTTCTATCTCGGCAAAAACGAAGGCGGCTGGACAACGAGCGTCTGGTTCCGCAACGGAGCCATCCTCCTCCTCACCTCCCTCGTCCAACTCATCCTCCTCCGCTGGGTCCTCCGCAGACAGCTCCAAAAGACGGGAGTTTGATTTAGCAGCTGATACACAATGCAAATAATCAGCCTATCCCTATTCCCAACTGTGAATTAAAACTATGAAGGCGTTCTTTTGGGGCATCTTGATCTTAATTGTAGTGGTGATGTTTTGGCTATGGTTTGCGAAAGATAGAAATCCGCATTTGGTTAAAACTTATAAATCGCCACTTACAGAGCATTCAATCGAGGTGTGGGTATATGACGAATCATATTCCGCTCCCGGTGATGCGTGGTCGGGCGAGGGCTTTGTTCTACTCAAAAACGGGGTGGGTAAAGTGTTGGAAAAAAAAGGCACGGAGTTGGTTATTAGTATCGAAGAACCCTACTGGTTCGAAGACAGGGTGGAAGTGAAGCTTTTTGCTGAATGGCCCCTTGCGAAATAAAAACCGGAAACAGTTTACACATTCAACCCAACCCCACAACGCACAGGCACTGTAAAACTTCGAGTTGTGAGCGGTGCCGCGATTCCAGAAAACTCGCGTTACATCAGCGGGCGGCGTTTTTTACGGCTTCGGGGATGTTTTTTACACCGAGGGGCTTTAGGGGTCTTTGGTTGTCCACGCCCTCTTTGGGTTGGGTGGTGGCGAATTGATCTTCGTCTTTCATTTCTTTTTTTAAAGCGGCGAGCTGGGTTTTTAGTTCGGCGAGCTTGGGGGCTTGGGCGGGATCGTTGGCGAGGTTGTGTTGTTCTTGCGGGTCGGTGGTGAGGTCGAACAACTCCCATGCATCTTTTTTCCAGTAATGGATGAGCTTGTGAGTGGCGGTTCGGATGCCGAGGTGGGCGCGGGTGTTGTGGTGGCCGGGGTCGTGGTAATAGCGGTAATACATGGCGGTGCGCCAATCGGCAGGCGGCTCGCCGCTGAGGATCGGGAGGAGGCTGTGGCCTTGCATGTCGGCGGGGATTTTTTCGCAGGCGGCGGCGAGGAAGGTGGGGGCGTAGTCTATGTTGAGGGCGATGGAGTTGGTGACGGTGCCTGCTTTCACGCCGGGGCCGCGGGCGATGAGGGGGACGCGGAGGCTGGGCTCATACATGAAGCGTTTGTCGAAAAGACCGAGGTCGCCGAGGAAGAAACCGTTGTCGGTGGTGTAGATGACGAGGGTGTTTTTGGCGAGGTCGTGGGCGGCGAGGTAGTCGAGGACTTTGCCGACGCTGTCGTCCACGCTCTGCACGCAGGCGAGGTAGTCCTGCATATAGCGCTGGTATTTCCAGCGGGTGAGGGCGTCGCCTGCGATGTCGTTGGGCGGGTCCATTTTGAGGTCGTTGCGGTTGAGGTCGCGGGCGATGGTCTGCCGGTTTTCGGGCAATGCGGCGGGACGACTGTCGTATTTGTCAAACAGAGTGGGTGGCTCGGGGATGGTTTTTTTGGAAAACTCGGCGCGGTATTTTTCGCTGGGCGTCCATTCGCGATGCGGGGCTTTGTGATGGAGGAGGAGGAAGAAAGGTTTGTCCTTGGGGCGCGTGTCGAGCCACTCGGTGCCGAGGTCGGTGATGATGTCTGTGACGTAGCCATTCACGGTGAGGCGGCCTGCTGGGGTGAGGAAGGCGGGGTTGTTATAGACGCCCTGACCGGGGAGGATGATCCAGCGGTCGAAGCCGGTGGGGTCGCTGCCGAGGTGCCATTTGCCGATGACGCCGGTATGGTAGCCGGCGCTCTGGAGGAGTTTGGCGACGTTCTGCTGGGAACCGTCGAAGTTATTGAAGACGGGAACGCCGTTAAGGTGGGAGTATTTTCCGGTGAGAAGTGTGGCGCGACTGGGCGTGCAGATGGAGTTGGTGACGAAGGCGTTGGTGAAGCGGACGCCACTTTTCGCGAGGCGATCTAGGTTGGGCGTTTCGTTGACCTTCGACCCGTAGCAGGAGATGGCGTGCGCGGCGTGGTCGTCCGTCATGATGAAGAGGATGTTCGGCCTGTCCGCCGCAAAGGCATTGGCAGCGAGGGCGAGGAGGATGGTGAGAAATTTCATGAGCAGGGAAATTGTCGCCCCGCCGTGCGGCGTGCAAGCTACGGCTTTTCAGTGAGCGGAATAAAAATACCCCTTGCCAAGCACCCCGGCCCGCGCTTTTCTCCCCGCCCTTTGAGTAAGCGCAACACATAAAACCGCGCTGTTGGTCCTCGGGCTCTGGCCGTCAGGTTATGAGCTGTATGCGCCGAGGGTAACCCAGTGCTTCATCAAATAGAAAACACAAATATGTCTGTTCGTCTTGGCCGTTTTGAACTGCCGAAGGTGCCCGTCAAAGACGAGGCAACCGCAAATGAAAGCTACGCCAAATTCATCGCTGAGCCCTTCGAGGCTGGCTATGGCGTCACCGTTGGCAACGCGCTCCGTCGCGTTCTGCTCAGCTCCATCGAGGGCGGTGCAATCACCAACGTCAAAATCACCGGAGCCAACCATGAGTTCCAGACTCTCCCGAACGTCGTCGAAGACGTGACGGACATCATCTTGAACCTCAAAGCCGTCCGCTTCAAATGCGCCGACCACGAGCCACGCACGCTGTCCATTTCCGTGAACAAGGAAGGCGACGTGACTGCGGCGGACATCGAGGAAGTCACGGGCATCGAAGTCGTGAACAAGAAGCAGCACATCTGCACGCTCGACAAGAAAACCAAATTTGAAGCCGAACTGACGGTCCGCGTGGGCCGTGGTTTTGCCACAGGCGAAGAGAACAAGTATCCCGACATGCCCATCGGCGTGATTCCGTTGGATTCGATTTTCTCGCCAGTGACTCGCGTGAAATACGCAGTCGAAGCCACCCGCGTCGGCCAGCGCACCGATTACGACAAGCTCGTTCTCGAAATCTGGACGGACGGCCGCATCGAGCCCGAAGAGGCGCTCAAGCAGGCATCGTCCATCCTCCGCAAACACATCGAGCCCTTCTACAACTACGACGAGGCTCAGGTGACGTTTGACGAAACCGCTCCGGCGCAGAATCAGGAAAACCAAAAGCTGAAGAAGCTCCTGAACATGTCCGTGAACGAAATCGAACTCTCCGTCCGCGCAGCAAACTGCCTGAACAACGCGAACATCACCAGCGTCGGCCAGCTCGCCATGAAGAGCGAGCAGGAGATGCTCAAGTATCGCAACTTCGGCAAAAAGTCGCTCAACGAAATCAAAGAAAAACTCACCGGACTCGGCTTGTCGCTGGGGATGAAATTCGACAGCGGCCTCTTGGAAGGCCTCGCTGGCGTTGCCCCGGAGGCCTAGTCCTAATTTAGAAAGAGAACACTCCAATGCGTCATCAACGTAAAACTGTAAAACTCGGCCGCCGTCAGGATCACCGGAACGCGCTGCTATCCAACCTCGCCGTGAGCCTCATTGACCACGGTCGCATCACCACCACCGTTGCCAAGGCGAAAGCCGTGCGCCCGTTTGTGGAAAAACTCGTCACCAAGGCAAAGAATGGCTCCATCCACTCGCGCCGCATGGCCCTCGCGGACCTGCGCCACAACGTGGGCGCAGTTCACAAGCTCTTCGCTGAGATCGGTCCGATCAACGCAGCACGCAAAGGCGGCTACACCCGCATCACGAAGCTCGGCCAGCGCCGCAGCGACGCGAGCGAAATGGCCGTCATCGAGTGGGTAGATATGCCCGCCACGAACGTTCCTGCTGAGCCGAAAGCCGAACCAAAGGCCGCTAAGAAAGCCGCCAAACCCGCCGCAAAGGCACCAGCCGCTGACGCCCCCGCAGCGGAGGAGAAGCCAAAACGCACCCGGAAGAAAAAAACCGAGGGCGAAGCGGAAAGCTAAGCCGGACACACAAATCATCATCAAAGGGCGGGCCCGCGCGAGCAGGCTCGCCCTTTTTTTTTGCGTCCGGTAAAAGCGCATCACTCCAAAATGAACTCCGGCTTTCTCGACAAACTCCTCGAACGCATCGGTCGCGTGCGCCCGGAGGAAGTGCGCGACTACATCTCACGCCTCGCGGATGAGAAGGGATTCTTCGAGACCATCTTCCATGCGCTGCACGAAGGCGTCATCGTCACCGACCCCTCGGGCAACATCACCTACATCAACCGCGCTGCGTGCGAATTTTTCGGCTTCGTCCGCGAAGAAGCGATGGGGCGACCGCTCGCAGAACAGTTGCGCGGGCTCGACTGGAGCGCCATCGCCGAGGCGGGGAAAACCGTGTCGCGCGACATGGAAATTTTCTACCCGCAGAATCGTTTCCTCAATTTCTACGTCGCCCCGCTTCGCGTGGAAAAACCGGGTCGCAAATCCGGCGAACAGGAATTGGTGGGCTATGCCGTCATCCTTCGCGACATCACCGAAAGCCGCAAAAGCACCGAGGAAACCATCCAGAGCGAGCGGCTGAATGCGCTCACACTGCTCGCCGCCGGCGTCGCGCACGAAATCGGAAACCCGCTGAACTCGCTGCACATTCACCTCCAGCTCATGGAGCGACGCCTGCGCAAACTGCCCGAGTCACAACGCAAGGATCTCGCGAAAAGCGTGGACGTAGCGAAAGAGGAAATCTCTCGGCTCGACACCATCATCCGGCAATTTCTCGGCGCGATCCGCCCAGCACAACTCGAACGCCGGCTCGAAAACGTGAACCATCTCGTGCAGGAAAGTGTGCGCTTTCTCGAAGCGGAAATCACCGACCGCAACATCATCGTCGAAACCGAACTGCGCGCCGACCTTCCGCTGCTCGAAGTGGATCGCGCGCAAATCAAACAGGCGTTCTTCAACGTGATCAAAAACGCGTTTCAGGCCATGAAAGCCGGCGGCATTCTGCGCATCCGCACGGACATGGACGACCGTTTCGTTTCCATCAAATTCGCCGACACCGGCGGTGGAATCCCGGAAACCGAGATGAGCAAAATCTTCGAGCCCTATTTCACCACAAAAGCCAGCGGCAGCGGCCTCGGCCTCCTCATCGTCCGCCGCATCCTGCGCGAACACGGCGGCGAAATGGAACTGCTAAACGACGCCGGAAAAGGCCTCGAACTCACCATGAAACTCCCGCTGCAAGACCAGCGCGTGCGAATGCTCACCGGCGGCTCTCCATCTGCCGTCTAGAATCCGAGCTTCGCGAGCTCGCGGTCGAGCTGGGCCTGGAATTTTTCGACGTCGCCCTCTGGAGGACGGTAGCCTTGTTCTTCGGGAACAACGCCGAGGCGGCCAGTTTGATCGAGATACCACGCCGCTTTTTTGCCGTCGCTGAAAATGACGCTGCCACTGACCATCGTGCCGGGACGCGCGATGGTATCCACAGTGAGCGACACGCTTCCACCAGCAGGAGCCGGCTCGGCGGAAAGCGGCGAGGGCGCGGTTGGTGTTTCCGTGGAAGGCACGACCGGAGGTGCGGGCGGATCCTTCGGCATGAGCTTGAGATCGTCCACAAGCAGGCGCACGTCCATATAGGTCATACGCACATCGCATTCGCTCGCGAGGCGGTTTTGGATGTCGGAAAGTTTCACGCCGTCCGCGATCCACGCGGCGACTTTGGCTTTTTGCTCGTCGGTCAATTGCATGGCCTGATCGGGCGCGATCGCGGGCTAAGAGGCAAGCGCCGATTCAACTTTCCGCTATTCTCCCTCCGTCGTGACAGCGCCGCCCTCGCCGAGCGCCTGCTCAAATGCGCGCCACGAAAGCATCGCACATTTCACGCGCTGGGGGAATTTTCGCACGCCTCGCAGCAGCA